>JAIUMG010000262.1 GCA_022565655.1 Alkalimonas sp. | reverse complement strand
CGCAGTGAACTCGCTCGTCTGACTGATGGGGCTGAGGGGGGACGTGATCCTTCCACTCAACATGATGAGCGGCTTGCTGAGCTAAGGACGCAATTAGATAACTTGCGGATGCGCTTTACCGATAATCACCCTGATGTGCGCGAAACTCTGTTGTTGATAGAGCGTCTTGAGCAGCAACGCCAGGAAGAAATTGATACCTTACGTCGGATTGCGGCTGGTGGCAGTCTGGATACGAACCTATCACAAAATGAGCTGTATGTTCGCTTAATGACAGCTATCTCGGAATTGGAAGGTGAGCTCGCATCTCGTCGAGTGCGTTTGGCAAACCATGAGTCTAGGTTAGAAGAGTTGCGGAATAGAATGGATAGAGTTCCGCAAATTGAAGCTGAGCTTACTGGTTTGAATCGAGATTACAATATTACACGCACCAAGTACGAACAATTGCTATCTCGCCGAGAGTCTGCAGAGTTGTCGCGTCGTGTTGATGACTCTGAGATGGACATGCAATTCCGTATTATTGATCCACCTCGGGTGGCATCAAGACCGGCAGGCCCAAACCGTCAACTATATTACAGCATGGTTTTGTTTTTTGGCGTGGGTGCTGGCGTGGGCATAGCTTTTCTGAGAAATTTGATTTCTCCGGTGTTAACCAATACGTTGCAATTGAAATCTATTTCCAGCTTCCCTGTGTTTGGTGTGATATCTCACATTAATCGGGAGTCTATTGTCTGGCAGGTTCGTAAGCATTTTATCTACTTTATATTGCTTAGTGGGGCATTGCTTGGAATGTTTTTCTTTTTAATGGGAAATGAGTTAATGCTTGGTCGTCCTGCAGAAGCTTTGGTGAGGTTGTTGTCATGAGTACCATTGAGAAAGCGGTAAATAAACAGGCTGATTTAGATCAGCAGGGCAAGCAGCCCGATGTAAGCAACGAAACTGAGCAGCATGGTACTGAGCAAAAAGCTCAGCACATGGAAGCACGAGCACAGGCGGCATTAAAGAGGTCGAATTACTTAGAAAAAGCAACCATCCAATTGGATTTGAAGCGCCTTGAGTCACTGAACTTTGTGTCATTAAGTCCGGAGCGGCGTGTTATTAATGAAGAGCTGCGGACCATTAAACGAAAATTGTTGAATAATGCCTTTGGTGCTTTAAGTTCAACATTAAATCATCCCAATCTGATTATGGTATCAAGCTCAAGACCAGGTGAGGGGAAGACTTTTACTGCAGTGAACCTTGCTCTGAGCATGGCGTTGGAAAAAGATAAAACAGTGCTCTTAATTGATGCTGACGTGTTAAGGCCCAATGTTTCAAAAACACTAGGGTTCGCAGCAGACCATGGCTTAACCGATTACCTTTCCGGCGATGAGTTAACGGTTGAGGATGTGTTGCTTAGCACCAATGTAGATCGACTTAAAGTGATTGCAGCCGGTGCGCCCCATCATTTATCAACTGAGTTATTGGCCAGCGAAAAAATGCTCAATTTAGCGACAGAGTTTGCTACTCGCTACCCTGATCGGGTGGTGATTTTTGATGCACCACCGCTGCTTGGCGTGAATGAAACTGCTGTTCTGGCCGCTATGTGTGGTCAAGCGTTGGTTGTAGTGGAAGAGAACCAAACCAAGCTTGCCGAAATAGAACAAGCTGTGGCATTACTACCGGAGGAGTTAGCGGTCGGTTTTGTCATTAATAAAGCGCATCGAAATCAGGGCAAAGGATATGGCTACTACTACTCCAAAGGAGCATAACCCTTTTACAGCTTCAGCCAAGTTTAGCCGTCTTATTCTGGCTGTTGGCTGTGTTATGGTTCCACTTTCTACCGCTTATGCGAATGCTACTTTTTCGCCGAGAGTGACCGTGACGGGTCATGGTTATTCGTTAGATTTCCCTTCTCAGCCGGAGTCAGATCGTGGTGCGGCTCTGGAAGTAGAGCCTGGCTTAGCATGGCGCTATCAAGGCGCCAGGTTATTGACTCGACTTGACCTCAGCCATCAACAGGTTTGGTATGAAGATAATGAGCGCGACTCTTTTTCTTTAAATGAATACCGCTTCCAGAATATTTTAACTGGTTTTGATCGTCGACTAACCTGGTCTGTGGATGCACGTCAAAATTACAGCGTTCGTGCTGGTGAAGGCGGTGCTATCTTTCGCGATAAAATTACCAATGCAGGAGAACTGAGTAAAACCAGGCGCTTTGGTACAGCTTTGTCGATGGAGACAGCCAGGCATAAAGAAGCCCAGTATTCGTTAAACCTTTCTGCCCGACAAACCATTTCAGAGCGTCCGCAGCAAGATGATTTATTAGGTGATATCGAGAGTGAGCAGTACAGTCTTGCTTTCAGGACATTCAAAAATCATGAGCATGGTGGCCTGTTTTGGCGAGGTAGCAGCAGCGTTATGCGAACGGATCGGGCTGAGCGTAATCGGTTAACCCAAGACAGTGTTGATTTGCTCGTTGGTGTGCCGCTGCTGCCTTCGCTTGCCTGGACGGTGCAGGGGCGCTATGACCAAAATAATGTGCGAAACTCTACCTTTACGAATGAGTTCAGTTCTGCTGGTTCAGGGCTCGAATGGAACTTTGGTCGCATTTCCAGAATTAATGTAAGTTACAACACGGTATTGACTGGCCGCGATGATGGTAACTTTGTGTCGGCAGATTTCTTGTTGGCGCCGACTCGTCGTACTTCATTGTCAGGCTATTGGGATAGACGTTACTTTGGGCGCACTGCTCAGCTATCTGGCCAGTATAATCTTCGCTTCTTAACCATGCGTTTGTCCTATACTGACCGGGTATCAACGCGAAACTTTCTGGAAACTGAGCTGATTGATCTTGGTGTTTTTGTGTGTCCGGATGATGCTCAGGATATTGGTGATTGCTCCAACTTTCCTGGCCCGGGTTACGAGTTAGGAGTGAATGAGCAACTGCAACAGTTTTTTGATGTAGACACTCAAATCCGTGATGATGTGGTATTGAATCGTCAAGGCGCCTTAAATATTGGCTACAGTCGGAATAGGTTAACTCTGGGGTTGCGTCTTTCCAGCAGTGAGTTAGATTATCAGGAAATTGACCGGGTTGATCGCCGCCATAACGCCAGCCTTGAAACTTCTTGGCGCTTAACACCACATAGCCGTGTCCGGGCCAATCTGCGTGGCTATAAATACAATTTTAGTAATACGGGACGAGAAGATAAAAGTTGGCAATACGAACTTGGTTTGGTTAGAAACCTGTCTCATGCCTCTGATATTAACCTAAGTGTCAGGCATAATCGTCGTGACTCAAACAATGACAACTTTGATTTTCGTGAGAACCGGCTCTCAGTTAGTTATAAGTACCAGTTTTAGTTTGAAGGAAGCACAACGCAAGGTTTGACATTATGTTGCTCAAACCAATTGAGCTGATCCAGCCTATCTAATAATATCTTGATTCTCATTACTCTTTCTTCTGCAATGAGTTTTGTTGCTTCTGAATGAGTTGATCCAGTTCTTTTGCCAACTTCAGTTTGGTTTCGAGTGAGTTATCCAGCAATTGGCTTAAATCGGATAATAAGCTGTTTGATGAAGCTTGCTCTTTGTCTGGCATGGTGTTGCCTGACGATTCTGTGTCGCTATGGTCTGCCGAACTGTTGACAGGCTTTAAATTGGCTACCTCATCCATGATCTCATCGATAACCGCTTGTACATCATTGGCTTGCAGAAACGGCTTTTCTTCCAGGTAGCCATATAAAAACACACGATCCATCAGAGTATTGATTTTACGCGGAATGCCGCGGCTAAAGGCGTGGATCCGCTCGAAGCAATCATCAGCTAACAAGGGCTCTGGGGCACCAGCTTGACGGATGCGGTATTCGACATAGGCCTGGGTATCTTCAGCTTGCAATGGCGTTAAGTTGCTGGAGGCAATGATGCGTTGACGGAACTGTTCCATATCAGGTGCCTGGATCACGGCATTAAGCTCGTTCTGGCCAAGCAGAAAGCTTTGCAGCAGTGGTTTGCCATCGGCCATAAAGTTCGACAGCATACGTAGCTCCTCAATGGACTCCAGCGGCAAGTTCTGCGCTTCATCTACCAGAAGTAGGGCGCGTCTATGCTGTGAGTTCAGGCGCTTAAGGAAGCTGCCTATGGCATCTAAGTACGAGGCTTTGTTTTGTTCTGCCACCACCAGGTTAAATGCAGAGGCAATCATGCGGATTAAATCGTCAGGCGATAGCTTGGACGTGACGATCTGTTTGGCGATGATTTCATCCTGATTCAACTGACTGAGCAGCTGATTGGCAATGGTGGTTTTGCCGGTACCGACATCGCCGGTAATGACGATAAAACCTTCCCCCTGGCTTAGGCCATATTGCAGGTAAGCCAGGGCGCGTTTGTGCAACTTGCTGGCAAAAAACCAGTTTGGGTTTGGCGTCAGTTGAAAGGGGCGTTCCTTAAACCCGTAGTACTTTTCGTACATAATCCTGTCCTTTTGAAATACCAAGAATACGAAATCTGTATCTATACTACCACTTTTCCCGAATGGCGGAAACTTTGATACAAGCTGGTTTATGACGATTAATTCGACGTCACGTTTAAAAAATATCCGAACAAAACAAGCGACTGAAAAAATTGTTGACAGCTGGCAGGTGGCACCCTAGAATGCGCCCCGTGTTCAGCAATAATCCAGTTATACTGAACACGCCCGTGTGGGGCTATAGCTCAGCTGGGAGAGCGCTTGCATGGCATGCAAGAGGTCAGCGGTTCGATCCCGCTTAGCTCCACCAAAGATTTTTTCGTGCGTCCCCTTCGTCTAGAGGCCTAGGACACCGCCCTTTCACGGCGGTAACAGGG
>JAIUMG010000261.1 GCA_022565655.1 Alkalimonas sp. | reverse complement strand
GTTAAAAAAATAAACCGGCTACTCAATAGGCTGTTTTTTGCTTTAAAGCTGAAGTAAGTGGCTTATTGCTCGTTGTTTTGAACTGAAACCCAGAGCATGCCCAGGTAGGCAGGCTGTGGTAGCGAAAAGTGTCTGTGACGGGCGACTTTGTGCTAGAATAAAGATTGACCAAAACGGGTTTGGAGTGTCCATGAAGCAATCGATGTATTCCACCATCAGTGCCGGTATGCAGTACGGCAAGAACTGGCCATTACAGCCTGAACTCAATGGGCTGCTGCCAGAAAACCGGATGATTCGCATCACGACCTGGGCTCAGAAGATCCTGCCAGCAATTGCTGTGCTCAATGGCTGGATGCAATGGCAGTTGTTTGGTGTTGCTCAACTGCCATTATTAATGGCGATGACCTTGCTGCTGTTATCTATGCCGGTACAAGGCTGGTATTGGTTAGGTGTGCGCTCAGTCACCAAACTGCCACCCAACCTGGTAGAATGGCATCAGCAATTGGTAGAGAAACTGCAGCAGCATGGCAGCAAGGTGGCCACCCGTTCAGATGACCCTACTCTGCGTTACCGTGATTTGGGGCTGGTGCTGCAACAAGCCTATCGCCAGCTTGACAAAGCCTTTATCCGCTCTGGCTTTTAGCTTTTTACCGTATTGATATCAAAGCATGACCAGACTGGGGCGTGGTCTGATGGTTTTTCGATGCCCCGCAGCTCATAGTCGATACCAGACTCTGTCAGCTTTGCATTCAAAGTGGGAGTGGCCATGACGACATCAATTCGTAATCCACGGTTATCCAGAAACCCTTTAGAGCGATAATCAAACCAGCTGAACTGATCGGTGACTTCTGGGTGCAGCTGCCGGTAGGTATCGATGAGTCCCCAATCCTTTAACGCTTGCAACCAGGCACGCTCTTCAGGCAAGAATGATGTTTTCCCCTCGCGCAACCAGCGTTTGGCATTGGCTTCTCCAATGCCTATATCCTGATCCTGTGGCGAAATATTGATATCTCCGATCACGGCGATCAGCTGCTCCGGGTTATGGTTCTGCTCCAGATACGATTGCAAATCAGCATAAAACTTGGTTTTGGCAGGAAACTTTATCGGATGACTGCGGTTTTCACCTTGCGGGAAGTAGCCATTGAGCAAAGTCAGTTGCTCGCCATTGTCCAGAGCAAAAGTACCAATGAGCATACGACGCTGTGCATCGGCTTCATCTGTGGGGAAACCATATTGCATATCCACTGCCGGAACTTTGCTTAATATTGCCACACCGTAATGGCCTTTCTGACCGAAGTAATAGGCTCGATAGCCCATGGCCTCAACGGCAGCAAGCGGGAACTCATCATCATGAACCTTAATTTCCTGCAGGCCAATAAAGTCAGGTTGATGTTTTTGAATCAGAGCTTCAAGCTGGTGCAGTCTAGCCCGGATGCCATTGATATTAAATGATATTATTTTCATTCTGCTGCGGTCTCATGTGACTAAAGGTTGCGTTGCGCTGGATCTTACCACTGACGCTGCTCAGGGTGAACCTATAGCCAAATTATCTGATGCTGATTTGGTTGAGTCAAAAGCAAAAAATACTTATGCTAGCCGCATGAGTAGTCGGCCAATGCCCCCTTATAGGTTGCTCCGTAGCCAACGGCGCAGCAAGTTAGCCTTACAGGTTAAGGATGGTGAGCTATTGGTGCGCGCCACACCAACCTGCACGCAATCGCAGATAGAACACTTTATTGGCCGGAAGATGGCTTGGATAGCACGGCATCTGCAGCAACAGCAGCAGCAGCTGCAACAAGCCAAACGGTGCATTGTGCACGATGGTGTGTTGCTGTTTGATCAGGTGATACCTGTCGAGTTAAAACGCTCATCGCGCTCTGCAATCCAGCTCGATGGTGATCGATTACTAATCGACTGCAGCCGTCGTATCAGTGATGAGCAATTGCCAAAGCGCTTGCAGTCCTTGCTTGATAGTTGGTATCAGCAGCTAGCGGCGGATTGGTTTCCACAGCGTGTCGTGCTGTGGCAGCACAAAATGCAACTGTTCAGTACGGCTGTACGGGTGAAAAAGTGGCGCCGTCGCTGGGGCAGCTGCTCAAGCAAAGGCGAGCTTGAATTCAATTGGCGCTTGATGATGGCACCAGAGTGGGTAATTGATTATGTGATTGTGCATGAGTTGGCGCATTTACAATGGTTGGATCACTCGGCATCATTCTGGCAGTTGGTTCGGCGGCATTATGATCGAATGGATGAAGCCAGGCAGTGGTTGCAGCAGCACCAATTCGTATTAATGGCTTAAGTAAGATCCAAAACTATAAATTAAATAATAAGGTTACCACATGACCACGGTTCAACAACTTACCCAGTTAGCTCAGTTACTCGATGTGACCCGTTTACAGGATGAAGATGACACACAACAGATGGAGCTTTGGCTTGACTCGGTGCAGCAGACAGGCCTGGCACCAGCAGCTCTTTGTATTTATCCCGATTTTTTACCTTTATTGCAGGCAAGGAAGCAGTGGCTAGGTGATCAAAAAATCGCCCGGGCTACGGTTGTCAACTTTCCGGGGGGCCAGCTCGGTTCTGATCAAGTGTGTCAGCAGATTGAAGCTGCCCGTCAGCGGTCGGCCGATGAAATTGATTGTGTGCTGCCGTATCAGGATTTGATGGCGGGAAAGATCGGTGCTGTCAAAAGCTTCCTGATCGATGTGCGGCAGGCTTGTGGCCCGATGGTACTTAAAATTATTATTGAAAGTGGCGAATTAATCACCGCTCAGCAAGTGGCCAGAGCGACGGAGCTGGTGGTCGATTGTGGTGCTGACTTTGTCAAATCATCCACCGGCAAGGTGCCTGTTGGTCTAACCGATGAAGCGGCGCAAATTATGCTGACAGTGTTAGCCGGTGCTGATCGAATGGTCGGTTTTAAAGCCTCGGGGGGCATCCGCTCGATTGAGCATGGGCTGGCATTGGTCGATATGTATCAAACGATCACCGGCCGGGAAGCGAATGCAAAACATTTTCGGATTGGAGCCAGCGGTTTGTTTCAGGAGCTCGTGAAGGCATTGGCTTAACGCCGACGCTCTGCCCGAATTTTTTCATAGCGCGCTAACAGTTCCTGATAACGCACGCGGTGGTGCTCAGGTAAAGGCATGTTGTCGACAACACGGAAGGCTTTGCGGCAGCGCTCGAAAGCATCGCCTGTTTTGAAACGCTGAGGTTGACTTAATAGTTGCAACAAGCTTTGAATGTAGTTTAAAGCAGCACCGGTATTCATAGGGGCGAGCTCTAGAGCTTGCTCAAATTGTTTTGCGGCTTCACTGAACTGTCCGGTTTTGTATAAGCGGATCCCTTCTTTATTGTATTGCGCAAAAAACTCTTTTCGGCTGACGGTAGTTTCCGTTTGGCGTTGTAAAATCGCATCGAGTACCGGGTTTTCCAGGGTTTCTTGCGATATTTTTTGTTTCAGGCTATCGGCTTCTTCGTATTCACCTATCTGATTGAGCAACATAACTGCATCGGCCAGACTATGTTCCTGGCCATGCAGCAAATCCGCTACCGTGGCAAAGGTGCGTTTGGCCTGAAATTGCTGACCGCTGAGTGATTCCAGCCGGGCTTGACACAGAACCTCGAACAGGTCGAAATCGATGTCTTTGATCATGGCCTCATCCAGCCGTGCTCGTTGCAATGCGATCAGGGTTTCCTGTTGATAGCGGTTTTTCTGCTGTGGCTCTTCAGACTCCATCGCTGCTTCAATGACGGTACGAATGTAATTTTGCAGATGAATGACATCTTGTTTCAACGAGCGACGAGTGATTTCATACAGCTGTTTGCTGGCTTGCACTTGCCTTGGCATATCGTGAACTTCACGAGCGATCTCCATCATCAAGTACTGTCGTTTAATGGAGTGGGGGGCAATTTCAGCAGCATTCAATATGCATTCTAATGCCTCTTCAGGGTGCGCCAGCGCCATATAGGCTTTTGCTTTTAAATCGAATGCTTCAGCAAAGTAGCGATTGCTTTCTAAGGCTTCTTCGCATAGCGCCAGACATTGTTCATAATCACCTTGTTCAAAGTGGATCTGTGCTTGTAAAACTAAGGCCCAGCCACTGCGATGTTGATCCAGATTCTGTGACAACACCTGTTGGGCGGCATCCAGCTGATGCTGTTTGATAAAGGTTTCTGCCAGCACACGCTTACAGAACTGTTGGTAACGCCCTTCAGTACTTATCTCCTGTTGACACAGTTCAATCGTACTTTCCGTTTGCTCATCGTATAAAGCTTGATACAAGGCTTTGAGTTTGTCTTTTTTATGCTGGATCTTTTGAATGCGGCTGCGAAGTACCCGCTGGGAAAAGGGCTTGATCAGATAATCATCAGGCTCCAGCTCAACGGCGCTCATCACCATAGGGACAGTGTTTTCACCAGTGACAATCATAAAAATGCTGTTGGGCTTCAACAGCTTTTTTTCACGCAAGTCTTCCAGCAATTGCTTGCCATTTTTGCCAGTACCCAGGTGGTAATCGACAAACAATACGTCGTAGTCTGTGTTGATGCACTTGGCCAAAGCTTGTTCACCGGTGGGAGCAAAGGCCACATTGGTTGCGCCCATAGAATACAAGATACCCTTAAACATCAACTGAAAGGAGCGTTGATCGTCAACAATTAAGACGCGGAGGTTTTCAAGCGTTTTGCTTTCCATGGATACAACTGAGTTCGTTAAAGCTTCATAAGCTAAGTGTCAGTAAAATGTGGGATTTTAGCAAGGAAAAACTGCAGGAAAATGGTGGAGGGGGAAGGATTCGAACCTTCGAAGGCTGAGCCGGCAGATTTACAGTC
>JAIUMG010000260.1 GCA_022565655.1 Alkalimonas sp. | reverse complement strand
GGCCTTGTGCCGCTTAATGCTTTCAACGGTCGCATCGCCACGTTCTGATTTCCCAATCATGCCCAGCAAACCGGTTTGCGACAGCATCATTTCGGTGAATTTATCCATCCGCGTGGCCGTGGTTGGGCCTGCCGGGCCGACCACTTCATCGCCCACGGCGTCAACCGGGCCGACGTAGTAGATAAATTTATTTTTCAGATCAACGCCTTCTGGCAAGCCTTCGCCTTTGTTCAGGCGATCTGCAATGCGCTTATGCGCCGCATCACGGCCAGTTAGCATTTTGCCACTAAGCAGCACGGTTTCACCGGCTTGCCAGCTTTGTACTTCTTCCGGGGTGACCGTATCCAGGTTCACCCGCCGAACATTACTGCCCAGCTCCCAGGTAACCTGCGGCCAGTCTTCTAATTTAGGCGGTTTGATATCGGCCGGGCCTGAACCATCTAAATGAAAATGCACATGGCGGGTGGCGGCGCAGTTGGGGATCATCGCGACTGGTAAGGAAGCAGCATGAGTCGGCACGCTGTTGATTTTAACATCCACCACGGTGGTTAAACCGCCTAACCCCTGAGCACCAATGCCTAGTTTGTTCACTTTCTCATACAACTCGACCCGAAGCTTTTCGTCGGCGGTTTTAGCACCACGCTCAATTAATTCCTGAATATTAACCGGGTCCATCAAGGATTCTTTCGCCAGTACCGCGGCTTTTTCTGCCGTGCCACCAATGCCGATGCCCAGCATGCCGGGCGGGCACCAGCCTGCGCCCATTTTCGGCAAGGTTTCCAGCACCCAATCAACGATTGAGTCTGATGGGTTTAGCATCACCATCTTGGTTTTATTTTCTGAGCCACCGCCTTTGGCGGCAATCATCACTTCGACCTGATCGCCTGCCACTAAATCAATATGCACCACTGCAGGGGTGTTATCTTTGGTGTTCTTACGAGCACCGGCCGGATCTGCTACGATGGAGGCCCGCAACGGGTTATCTGGGTTCAGATACGCTCGGCGAGTGCCCTCATCCACCATTTGCTGCACGGTTAAATTGGTTTTGTCCCATTTCACATCCATGCCGACTTTGACAAAGCAGGTAACAATGCCGGTATCCTGACAAATAGGCCGGTGACCTTCTGCCGACATACGAGAGTTAATTAAGATCTGCGCAATGGCGTCTTTGGCGGCCTTGTTTTCTTCTTTGTGATACGCCACTTCCAGTGCCTGAATAAAATCAAGTGGGTGATAATACGAAATGTATTGCAAGGCATCTTCAATGCTGTCGATAAAATCTTGCTGGCGTATAACTGTCATAAGAAACTTATCCTTCCTGTCTGAAACTCGCATCTTGAGGTTACTTGGGTATACAAGGCTGATATCATACCCTGCAATAACGGCTAGAGTCTATTGCCGCCAAACCGTGTAAAGAGATGATTGCATGCAGCATTATCATATCGTCGGGGATGCCCCGGCCAATCTTCTGAGTTACTTCGCCCCGTTAGCCGAACAGCCCTGGGCTATGTTGCTGGATTCAGCCGCACAAACCGGGCTGAATAACCGCTACGACATTCTGGTTGCCGAGCCTATCTGCACCATCGAAGCACGCGACGGAGTCACTATTTTAACCGATGAGCAAGGCCAGCACCGTTATCAGCAAGACCCGTTGCAAGTACTGCAGGCCGCTCTAAAACGCTATTTTCCAGAGCCAGCGCCGACGCTGGACTTGCCTTTTCGTGGTGGGGCCCTGGGGTACTTTGGCTATGATCTGGGCCGTTACTTTGAACACCTGCCCGAACGGGCACAGCAGGATATTTCGCTGCCGGATATGGCGGTTGGGATCTACCTATGGGCCTTGGTGCTGGATAAAGAAAAACAGCAGCTGTGGTATCTGGATTACCGCGGCGATGCCGAACAGCACTGGCGCCAACTTAATACCCGCTTAAGTCAGTTCAAGCCTGATGACGATTCATTTGCCTTAACATCCGCTTGGCAGGCCAATAT
Organism: Alkalimonas sp.; assembly: GCA_022565655.1. Classification (GTDB taxonomy): domain Bacteria; phylum Pseudomonadota; class Gammaproteobacteria; order Enterobacterales; family Alteromonadaceae; genus Alkalimonas. The sequence goes on along the minus strand of JAIUMG010000260.1, from coordinate 2,859 downwards.
GGATAAGGCCGGCTATGCCGAGCGCTTTGCCAGCGTGCACCAGCATTTACTGGCGGGGAATTGCTATCAAATTAATCTGGCGCAGCGCTTTAGCGCCAGCTACCGTGGCAGTGAATGGCAAGCCTATTTGCAATTACGTCATGCCAATGCAGCACCCTTTTCTGCTTTTATCCGCTTGCCTGAAGGCTGCGTGCTCAGCATCTCGCCCGAGCGTTTTATGCAGCTGCATGATCAGCAAATTGAAACCAAACCGATCAAAGGCACCATGCCGCGCCATCATCAACCAGCCCAAGATCAGGCCAATGCCAGCACCTTGCAACAATCGCCGAAAGATCGGGCTGAGAATGTGATGATTGTCGATTTGCTGCGCAACGATATCGGCCAGGTTGCCCAGCCAGGCTCAGTGCGAGTACCGAGCTTATTTGCCATTGAAAGCTACCCGGCGGTGCATCATCTGGTCAGTACGGTGACCGGCTTGCTGGCCAATGGCTTGGATGCTACTGACTTGCTGCGGGCTTCCTTTCCGGGCGGCTCCATTACCGGCGCCCCCAAAATCAGCGCCATGCAGATTATTGAGCAACTGGAGCCGCACCGCCGCTCAGTCTATTGCGGCTCTATTGGTTACATTGACCATGGCGGCGATATGGACACCAACATCGCCATCCGCACTCTGGTGGCCAGCGATGGGCAACTGCATTGCTGGGCCGGCGGCGGCATCGTCGCCGATTCGACGCTGGATAGCGAGTATCAGGAAACTTTGGATAAAGTAGCCAAAATTCTGCCCATATTAAAAACCAATGGAGCCAATACGTGAGCTGGACTGCCGAGTGGTTGTATCGCCAATACCTGCTTCAAACACCCACTACATCTAGTGCGCTTCCTAGCCAGAATAGTTCAGAGCTAAAGCAACAGCGTGCAGCAGTTTTGGTGCCATTTTTACAAGGACTTAATGGGTTGGAGCTGGTGTTGACACAGCGGGCTGCTCACTTACGCCATCATCCGGGGCAGATTAGCTTTCCGGGTGGCAGACTGGAGCCTGGTGAATTGAGCCAGCAGGCGGCCCTTCGCGAAGCAGAAGAAGAAATTGGTTTGGCACCATCGCAGGTGCAATTGCTGGGGGCTTTGCCCCATCAACCCACCAGCACTGGCTTTGTTATTGAGCCATGGCTGGCACTGATCGAACCACCAACTGAGTGGCTGCTACAGCATGACGAAGTAGCTGACTTATTTCATGCTCCACTGCAGGAGTTATGGCAAGAGCATCGCTGGCAGCAATGGAACTGGCAGTACCAAGGCAAACAGTTTCCGGTGCACTTTCTGCATTGGCGCCGCCAATTAATCTGGGGTGCAACTGCCGCTATACTTCACCGGTTAAAACTGCAGCTCGGATCACCTCTGGCTCCTGAATAAAGGCGTTAATTATCCAAAAACTCAGGCCGATGGTCTGATCCGGCTGGTACTGCCAGCCGCAAAACGATATGCTTTGCCGCGATAAGATCAAAAAAACAACTTAAAAAAACCACTCAGGAACAGGAGAAGCATTATGCCTCGCTTACTCAGCGCTATTGCTGCGAGCAGTTTATTATTGATGGGATCCGCCCTGGCCGATCGCCAGCCTCAGGATGTGAGTGAACGCGAAGCCTGGGAGCTGCACTCCCGGGTATTGACGCTGGATACCCATGTCGATATCGGCCGGGGTTACGCCACCGAGCGACTGGATCCGGGCCGCCTCACTAGCGCTCAGGTCGATTTACCCAAAATGCGCGCCGGTGGCTTGGATGCGGCCTTTTTCATTGTCTATGTAGGCCAAGGCGCCATGACGGAGCAAGGTTATGCCTCGGCCCGGCAGCGGGCTGAAGAAAGCTATCAGGCCATTAAGCGCATGACACGCGCCTACCGCGACGAAATTGGTTTAGCACGCACCGCCGATGAAGTCGAAGCGCTGCACGCTGAAGGCAAACTGGTGGCTTTAATCGGCATGGAAAACGCGTACCCGCTGGGTGAAAGTGTTGCGGAGATCCCGCTGTGGGCTGAGCGCGGCGTGCGTTATGCCAGCATTACTCATATGGGCAATAATCAGTTTGGTGGCAGCTCTAACCCACGGCTAGATCAAGGCGATAAACCCGATCAAGGCCTGACCGAGCTTGGCCGGGAGTTGGTAAAAGCATTAAACGACTACGGCATTATGGTGGATATATCGCATGTCGGTAAGCGCAGCTCGCTGGAAGCCATTGAGTTGTCTCGGGCTCCGGTGATTGCCTCGCATTCTGGCGTGACTGGGGTACACCCTAACCTGCGTAACCTGGATGATGAGCAACTGGATGCGATTAAAGCCAATGGCGGTGTGGCTCAGATGGTGGCCTTCCGTAGTTATGTTGCCAACGTCGACCCACAAATACAACGCGGCCAGGATGAATTGCGTCAGCAGTATCTTTCCGCTGGCTGGGGTGGCGCTTCAGAAGCCGAAGTCAAAGCCTATCTGGATGGTTTGGCAGAGCTTCGTAGCACTCATCAGGATGTCACATTAGCTCAATTTATCGATCATATTGATTATGCCGTCAACCGAATTGGTATTGAGCACGTAGGTATTGTGTCTGATTTTGATGGCGGTGGCGGTGTTGAGGGCTGGGATGATGCCACTGAAACCATCAATGTCACCTGGGAACTGATGCGCCGGGGCTACAGCGAAGATGAAATCCGTGCACTGTGGAGCGGTAATGTACTGCGCGTGATGCGGGCGGTAGAAGCAGCGGCTAAGTAACATCAGTTTATATTGAGTGAGATTAGACTTGCTCTAAGCGAACCTTTGAAGCCCCGGACGGGCTTATATCCTTAGTAAATAACCTATACTGTATCTTC
>JAIUMG010000259.1 GCA_022565655.1 Alkalimonas sp. | reverse complement strand
AAGCCAGGCGTTGTTGCAGCTGATCCACGAAACCAATTGGCCAGAGCTGGATTATTTGATTGTTGATATGCCGCCGGGTACTGGCGATATTCAACTGACTTTATCGCAAAAACTGGCCGTGACTGGTGCAGTTATTGTCACCACCCCGCAGGATGTTGCGCTCAGTGATGCGCAAAAGGCGATAGTGATGTTTAATCAGGTGCAGATCCCCGTGCTCGGCCTGGTAGAAAATATGAGTTATCATCAGTGCAGTGCCTGTGGCCACCAAGAGGCCATTTTTGGAACGGATGGCGGGGTTGAACTGGCCGCGCGCTATCAATTACCGGTATTGGCACAACTGCCTTTGCAGAAACGGCTGCGGGAGTGTTCTGATCAGGGCAACCCATTGTTTCTAAGTGACGACCCGGCTGACGATGCGTTATGTGTTTTATATCAACAGATGGCTCAGCAATTGATGCAACAAGTTCAGCAACTGGCTGCTGCATCGGCGCTTGAGATTGTATTTAGTGATGACTAAGCCATGAAACTGGCTTGAATGAATGGTAACTAAACAATGAGATTATGTGATCGGGATATTGAGCGCTATTTGGATGAAGGCCGGATTTCAATTGAACCGCGCCCTGCACAAGAGATGATCAGTGGGGTCAGTGTGGATATCCGGCTTGGCAACAAGTTCCGGGTGTTTCAGGCTTACACCGCGCCTTATATCGATTTAAGTGGCCCACGTGCAGCGGTTGATAAAGCACTGAACTCAGTGATGAGTGATGAAATAGAAATCGCCGATGATGGTGTTTTCATTTTGCACCCGGCTGAACTGGCATTGGCCGTGACTTTAGAGTGCGTCACCTTACCGGCGGATATTGTAGGCTGGCTGGATGGTCGCTCATCGCTGGCTCGGCTTGGTTTAATGGTGCACGTAACCGCACACCGCATTGACCCGGGCTGGTCTGGCCATATTGTGCTGGAGTTTTATAACAGCGGTAAACTGCCTTTGGCACTTCGGCCCAATATGAAAATTGGCGCACTGAACTTTGAATTGATGACTGGCGAAGCCGAGCGGCCTTACAACAAGCGTGTGGATGCTAAATACAAACAGCAAACCGGCGCGGTGGCCAGTCGGATAGGGGAAGATGATAAAAGTGTCTTGTGAGCAGGCATTAAAAAGCCCATGCATAGCATGGGCCAAAAGATAAGCAATAAAGCAAAAATGAAGCGTGATGATTATGCAATAAAGCTGCATAGTTTGGCAATAGTCTCAGCCGTGTTTTTTTGTATTCTATCGCAAAATATGTCTTGATAGCGCAGCCCAATCCACAGGAGTCTGTATGAAACTTTTTGGTTCAATTCCTTCACCTTATGTCCGTCGTATTCGGTTATTGCTGGCCGATAAGCATTATGAATTTGTCAACTTAAATATCTTCTCAGATGAGGACCGTGCCACCTTAGTGCGGTTAAATCCGACTCGTAAAATCCCCATGCTGCTTGATGGCGATCAAGTGATTTTTGATTCAGGTTTGATCTACCGTTATCTCAGCGATAAGTTTGCAATGGAGCCATTAAGCTGGCCGCAAGAGAACCATCTGATGCTGATCAATGCAGCCAATGACTCTTTGGTTGAACTGCTGCTATGCACACGCTCAGGTTTTGACATCGCAGAGGATAAGTTGTTTTTTAATTTGCAACGCGAGCGGGTTGCTGAAGTGCTGGCTGTGTTAGATCAGTTGGCAGAGCAAGGGCAATTCAGCGACTGGAATTATGCCGCTATCAGTCTGTATTGTTTGCTGGATTGGATTGAGTTTCGACAACTGTGGTCGTTAGAGCCATTTAGCGCCTTGCAGGATTTTATCCGGGTTAATCACGATCGTCCTGCCGTGCAAAGCAGCGATCCTCGTCACTCGGTTTGAACCCGAATAGGAGCCTGGCCCTGCACCTGAGTCTGATCCGGACTCAGCTTGCCTAAAAATGCTGCAGTTAAGCACTGCAGCGTTGCTTTTTGCCGGATTATCCGTATTATACGCTCTAAGTCGGTACGTGGCGCAGCTTGGTAGCGCACTGTCATGGGGTGTCAGGGGTCGGAGGTTCAAATCCTCTCGTACCGACCAACAAAACAACCTGTTTTTTAACAGGTTTTTTTGTGTCTGAAATTTGAGTTTTACTTCCGCAGCTAGATTTTGACTGTGCTGGGAAACTCCACCTGCTGCCACAGGCTATCCCATAGCGGTTGGTGGTTGTCCCAGTTGCCTTGTAGCACCCAATCGACGATGGCATCGGCTACTTTGGGGTAACGCACCGGCTCTTGGGCTTTGGTACTTAACCAGCCAATGATGGTTTGCGCATCCAGTGCTTGCATGCTGTGGCAGAGCCCCAGCTGCTCCAGAGTTTTTACATTGCTTTGTTGCTCAAATTGCCCCTGCAGTGGTTTCAATAATAGCTTTTTGCCCAGTGACAAGGCTTCTGATGGCAGTTCAAAGCCGCCATTGGCGATCACCCCCTGGCACCGATGCAAGTCGGTTTGAAAGTTCTCGTGCGACAACGGCTGTAAGCTTAGGTTGTCTTGTTCTTCCGCGACCTTTTGCTCAGGGTGATAACAAACAAACCGCTGGTTTTTGATGCGTAGCAGCAACTGACGGATCGCATGTAAATCTTCAAAGGGTAAATACACCAGAATAAGCGGTTCGGTACGGACGTCCATCCCTGATTTGCTGTGCACGATCGGGGGGAGGATCGGTTGGTTAAAATGGTACCAATGCAACCCCAGATGATGGTTCGTTGGGGCGAAGTGTTTCATGACCAGCCGGTCCATGGCGTTCATCCCCACTTTGGGCACGTCAAAACGAAAGGCATTTTGGTGGCTGATGCCAATACTGGGGATCTGTTGCTTTTTGGCGGCCCAAGCACTGATTGGCTCAAAGTCATTCAACACCAGATCATAACCACGCAGATCAAGTTGGCGGATCTCACGCAGGAACTGCAATGGGTTGTTATGGCTTACTGTTTTGACAAGGTTGATCCGGCCTTGCTCGGTATAAAATGTCAGTCCTCGCCGGGTCTGATACCGGCCAAAGTCATCCATGGAGAAATAAGCATTGGCGGCACGGCCAGAAAATAAAAAGTCGACCTGCACATTTTGTTTGCTAAAGGCAGCTGCCATCGCCCGTGCGCGGCCAATATGCCCGTTGCCGGTTCCCTGAACGCCGTACAGTAGTTTCATTGATTACCTCAAACTTGTACCTTCAAACTGCCATGATCAGCATTGCACCGTGTGCACAGGCAATGCCCAACAGAGCACCAATTAATACGTCTGTCATGAAATGCACACCCAGTAAAATCCGTGATAAGCCGATCATCCCGGCCCAGCATAAGGCGAACAGATAAAATTCAGGGTAGAAATGACCAATTAAGGTAGCGATAAGAAACGCTGCAGCCGTATGGCCGGAAGGCAAGCTATAGCGATCGCTGGGGGTAATAAAGCAGGTTAAAAGTTCTGATAGCTCTTTCGGTCGACGGCGGCGAAAGCTGTTCTTCGCCAACCAGTAAATAGGCAGGTGAATGGCAAAAGCAACCAGACCCATGCGGAAAAACTGGCCCTGGTCTTGATGATCCAACCACCAGATCAAACAGCCTAATACAATGTACAGATGGCCATCACCGGTACGGGATATGATTTTACTGATACTGGCAACTTCACGGTTGAAGCGATGCCGTAAGCAAAACAATGAAAACGCCAGATCGAATTCTGCAATGGGTTGTATCGCGCGCATCTTGAGCCCTCCGGTTGAGAACACATGACAGAATATGCCTCTACTCTAGGTGTTGCAGATGACAGAATGATGACAATGACAAACTGAGTGATTCAAACGGCATTTAATCATGGGCCTGAGTAGCGGCGGACAGCCGGTTGCGCCCCTCGGCTTTGCTCTGATACAAAGCCTGATCGGCATTCAATAACATGGTTTCTGCGCTGTCGAAACCGGTATAACTGCTGTAGCCAATCGATACGGTGGTGCGATAATCATCCAGAGCATTGCGTTCTGCAATTTGTGGCGTGTGTTGACGGATAGCATCCAATACGTGCCGGGCATCCGCAGCGCTGGTGTGCGGTAAAATAACCAAAAACTCTTCACCACCAATACGGCCGACGACATCGGTTTCGCGGGTATGATCACGGCACAGTTGGGCAAAATCCTGTAAGACTTTATCGCCAACACCATGTCCGAAGCGATCATTCAATTGTTTAAAATAATCTAGATCCAGCATGGCGATTGTTAACGGAAAATGATGGCGTTGCGATAAACGTAATTGTTGCTGCAGTAAATGCAGGGTATGGCGACGGTTGGGCAACTGGGTCAGGCTATCAAAATTTGCCAGATGGCGGAGCTTTCTGCGCTGCAGTAACACATGGCTGATCAGCAACAGCAGTATAGTCACGCCGATAACCAGTCCGGTGATAACCCAGCCAAGCAGTCGTTGGCTCTGTTGTTGATTACTGATAATGGCCTGTTGTAACTCAAGCTCTTTTTGCAGCAGCTGATTTTCAAGCGCTGTGCTGTCGAGTTCGTACTGGGCTCGCATTTGGTGCAGTAAATGGGTACTTCGCTGGTTATTCAGCTCAGTTAAACGTTGGCTCGCCTGGCGGAACAACTGAAAGGCTTCTGCTGGTTGGTTGTTGGCCGCTTTCCACTCGGCCTGCAATTGCTGGATATGTGCATGCTGGATGGGCATATGCTCAGGATCGGCGTGCGTAAATGCCTCGGTTATGTGATGTTCGGCCAGTTCCAGTTTAGATTCTCGCATGGCGATGACAGCAAGATTGCGATGGATATCCAGCATCATGTAGTGGTTGCCAGCGGTGCTGAAGGTTTGCAATGCATTTTGTAAC
>JAIUMG010000258.1 GCA_022565655.1 Alkalimonas sp. | reverse complement strand
TGGGCCAACCGGTTTCCATGTTGTTGCCTGAAGTGGTTGGTTTTAAGCTGGTCGACAACATGCCGGAAGGCTGTACCGCGACCGACTTGGTGTTAACCGTCACGCAAATGCTGCGCGCCAAAGGCGTAGTTGGTAAGTTTGTTGAGTTTTTCGGTGAGGGCTTAGCGCATTTACCGTTGGCCGACAGAGCCACCATCGCCAATATGTCGCCGGAGTTTGGTGCCACCTGTGGTTTTTTCCCGGTGGATGAAGAAACCATCAAATACCTGCAACTATCTGGCCGCTCAGAGCAGCAAGTTCAGTTGGTTGAAGCTTATGCCAAAGCCCAGGGTTTATGGCGTGATGATGAGCAGCCACTTGCTTTTACCGAGGTGTTGGAGCTGGATTTAAGTACGGTGAAACCAGTGATGGCCGGGCCAAAGCGGCCGCAGGATAAAGTGGCGTTGCCCGACATCAAAGCAACCATGGAACTGGAGATTTCTCAGTCGAACGATCCTAAGCGAACCGTGGAGATTGATGGCATGGAGCATCAGCTGACGCATGGCGACTTGGTGATAGCGGCCATTACCTCTTGCACCAATACCTCCAACCCCAGCGTGATGATGGCGGCGGGCTTGCTGGCAAAAAATGCCATTGAAGCCGGCTTGAATGTGAAGCCATGGGTCAAAACCTCATTAGCGCCAGGCTCAAAAGTCGTGACCGATTACCTGGATAAAGCCGGGCTGACACCGTATTTAGAACAACTAGGTTTTCACTTGGTTGGTTATGGCTGCACCACCTGCATAGGCAACTCCGGCCCGCTGCCCGATGCCATTGCCAAAGCCGTAGATGAAGGCGATTTAACGGTATCGGCGGTGTTATCCGGCAATCGGAACTTTGAAGGCCGCATTCACCCGCAAGTCAAAGGCAATTGGCTGGCGTCACCGCCACTGGTGGTAGCTTATGCACTGGCGGGCAGTACCTCCATTGATATCACCAGTGAGCCGCTTGGCGAGGGCAGCAAGGGGCCGGTGTACTTAAAAGATATCTGGCCGAGCAACCATGCCATTGCTGAGCAAGTGGCCAAGGTGGATGATGCTATGTTCCGAAAACAATATGCCGATGTATTCAGCGGCGATGAGCACTGGCAGAAACTACCCGTCAACGAAAGCCGGACTTATGATTGGCAAAACAATTCAACTTACATTCAGCACCCGCCCTTTTTTGAGCAGTTTGGTGATGAAGTACTGATTGAACCCATTAAAGGGGCGCATGTGCTGGCGTTGTTTGGTGACTCCATCACCACCGATCATATTTCACCCGCCGGTGCCATTAAAGCCAGCGCCCCCGCTGGTGAGTATTTGCAACAGCAGGGGATCAAACCGCAGGACTTTAACTCCTATGGCTCGCGCCGCGGCAATCACCAGGTGATGATGCGGGGCACCTTTGCCAATATTCGTATCCGTAACCAGTTGTTGCCTGGCTCGGAAGGTGGCGTGACCCGCCATTTCCCGAGTGATGAAAAAGTCTCGATTTATGAGGCCGCCATGCGCTATCAGCAGGAAAACATCCCATTGGTGGTGCTGGCGGGCAAAGAATACGGCACCGGCTCCAGCCGTGATTGGGCCGCCAAAGGAACCCGGTTACTTGGTGTGAAAGCCGTTATCGCTGAAAGCTTTGAGCGTATTCACCGCTCAAATTTAGTTGGTATGGGCGTGTTGCCGCTGCAATTTGCCGAGGGCGAAAACGTCGAGGTGTTGCAACTAACCGGCGAAGAGCAGTTCAGCCTGCCAGAACTGGGGGCAGATTTATCAGTCGGCCAAACCTTAACAGTGGATGCCTTACGGTCTGATGGCAAGGTGATCACCTTTAAAGTCATCTGCCGCATTGATACCGAAAATGAGCTGCTGTATTTTCGCAGTGGTGGTATTTTGCAGTATGTGCTAGAGCAACTGCTGCAAAGCTAGAGCTTGGTGGCTGTTGGCAGTGTTCCAGCAGCCACTTATTTTTTAAAGCCTGTTTTGTATGTAGTCAAGTTGGTTTGGCCTCAGGTTTGGGCGTGAGGCCACTCACTAATGCTGCTTCTTACAATACTGATGATTAGGATTTGACTGACTGCTTTGTGCCAATAGCAGACAAAGAGCTTAATTTTGTTCTGCCACATAAAGTTCATAGTCTGATTAAAGCTGAAAGCAGCTTTATACATACCGTATCTGATGTAATATTAAATTACTGCGTAATTTAATATGCCAAAATAACGGGTGCATTGTGGAAAATACTGCAAATATAAATGTTACTATGCCTATGTTTTCGGTGTCGGTTAAAGCTAGCCAAATCGATACAATGGCACTAAGGTTTATGAAAAGTGCAATTGCCTCAAAAAAAGCCTACCAAGCCGTAAATGGTAACTCAGAAAATGAGAAAATATTGAGAGAGATGTATGCATCATCTTGCTTAATGCACTTGGCTGCTGCGTTAGAGGCATTTATTAATGAGATTTATTTAGACCGTGCTGGCAATGTTTGGAATGAACTGTCCAATAACTCAACAAAATCTCCAGACCATCAATTCTATCAGAGTTGTGTTCACCCTAAACTTAGAAGCTATCAGCATGGTAAAAAGGGTAGCCAAGGAATAGACCAGCTATCACCCGTAAATAAATATAAATTTTGTGCGGAAATACTTAATGTTCAAGATTCTATAGGCGCAGAAAATTTTGCAGATTTAGAACTTATTTTTGATATCAGAAATGCATTAATGCATTTCAGCCCGTCTTATGGTGAGCACCGTATGGCACGGCGGAACAAATATAAACTAATCGAACTGATTGGTGAAAGATTCAACGTTGGCGAAGGGGACCCACTAACAAGAGGCTGTATGCAGCTCCCCTGCATCAACTGGTCTTCATCTACCACCGTAAAACTAATAAATCACTTTTGCTCTTGTTTTAGACTTTCAAAGGTTAAGAGTGGATTGTTTTCAGCGCTATGTAGTGATGATGTGAGCTGAGTTCATATCGTGCTTCCGGTATGAGATAGACCTCGTAGCCCAATAAATTATTTCAGATTTTTTGTTCAATTTTTAATTGTCAGATGACCTAGCCCACTCACAGTTACAGTAATAATCTAGAATATACATGACTTTTTCTATGCTGGAAATGTAGCTTTCAACCCTTGCTGCTGTTGTATTACAGCCAAGATGCGTTATTTTATTTCTCTCGGATATAACGTTTTTAATAACAGATATATATTTATCAATTGATTTGAAATATTCTTGCTTGTCATAAACTAAGTTGGGAACGTAATCTGAAAGCAGTTTATCGATAGGAGGGGATTGTAAGTTGTTAATAAGCCATTCTGCTTTGTCAGTTTTTTTGGAAATGAAATCTTTTAACTTAACCTCCAAAGCTGAAACTGCAATTACTAGCGAACTTCTAGGGCTGCTATTAATAACTTTTTTTGCCTCGCACAATAACTCAATAGGCAAAGTGATGAACTGTGGCTCGCCAATGATCTTTGTGATTTCTTCTGGACTACTCAGAAACTTATTTATATTAGGAGGTTGCTCCACATACTCTACACTGATCGAACCAAGGATTGGCAGCCTGTGCCAACTTTCAAAATCAAAGCTAAAGAGCAGTCCCCAATTTTTGCACTGGTAACTTAAATCGCGGGTGTCAAAACAGCGCCATGAGAGGATGGAATTAATTCTATGAAGGAGGTCTGAGTGAGCCTTACCAATAGGAGTAAGGAAATTTTTCAGCGAATCAGGATAGCAGTCAATTCCATAGTCAGGGCCTTCTTTTCTCACTAACTCATCATGATTATTGGCTTTCCCCCCTTCCAATGGTTTATATCCTTCAGATATTTTAAATAAGATATCGGGTATTTTCCGAGGGATTTTGGCATGTTTTGAGATGACTACTATATTCATCGGGCATTGCCTGTAATAATTTTTACCGACATCTGTTTCTACGAAAGATATAGAAAAATCGATTCCAGATTCATTAGCCTCAACACCTTTAATTTCTTCCGTTACTGATAGTTCAGCAAACTTCACTGAATACTCTTTTTTTATGTAGAGCATACCCATTAAATAACCTTCCGCTAAGAGGGAAAAATTAACTTTGCATTAGACTATCAGACAATTTCTGGGATGTCCGCTTGTCGCTCAAAGCGGACAAAAGAAATTCAAAAATCAGTGTATCTGATAATATAAACACATGAACCCCCAAGAGTGATGACATAAGGCACACGTTGTGCTAATTTTAAACAATGAAGCAATTTAACTGGAATGCAGATAAAAATCAGTTGCTGATGGCTGAGCGCGGTGTGTCGTTCGAGGATGTGTTATTTGCCTTTCAGGCTGGTCAGTTGCTGGATGAAGTTGCACACCCGAATACGGATAAATACCCTCAGCAACGCGTTTTTATTGTTTGCATCGATGATTATGCCTGGCTGGTACCTTTTGTTGAAACTGCGGATGAAATTTTCTTAAAAAGCATTATTCCTAGTCGCAAAGCCACGAAGCATTATCTAAGGAGGGCCAAATGAGCCACCTAAAACTGGATCAAGACGAAGAAGAGTTGCTGCACGACATCGAAAGCGACGACTTCACCTCAGTGCTGACGCCAGAGCGGCGAGAAGAGTTGTCTGCGGCGGCTGAGCGGACGGTTAAAAAAGACAAGCGTATTAATATCCGTATCTCTGCCCGTGATTTAGACGCTATCCAGCGCAGGGCGATGGAAGAGGGGATGCCGTATCAGACTTTGGTTGCCAGTGTACTGCATAAGTATGTTTCTGGCGGTTTAAAAGATGTAGTCGCAGACAAAGTGCGTGAACCAGCTGCTAAATACAGCAAGGATTAAGCGTGGCCGTTTAACGGCAACTGTCTTTCACCCACTGCAAATATCCAGCAAAGCCTGCTTCAATAG
>JAIUMG010000257.1 GCA_022565655.1 Alkalimonas sp. | reverse complement strand
CACCTTTCCATTTGTCCTGATTCTCCCATTCTTTAGGAAAGCCAATACCAGGCTTGGTTTCGACGTTATTGAACCAGGCGTACTCGACACCTTCACGACTGGTCCAGACGTTTTTGCAGGTGATGGAGCAAGTGTGGCAACCAATGCACTTGTCTAAATTCAGCACCATGCCGATTTGCGCTCTAATTTTCATTGTTTAGTCCTCACTCCAACCTTATTCAGTATCCAACCAGTCGACTTTGTCCATCTTGCGTACGATGACAAATTCATCCCGGTTACAACCCACGGTGCCATAATAGTTAAAGCCATAGGCCTGTTGGGCATAGCCGCCGATCATATGTGTCGGTTTCATCACGGCCCTCGTCACCGAATTGTGGATACCACCACGAGTACCGGTTAGTCCGCTACCTGGCACATTAACAATGCGCTCCTGAGCGTGGTACATCATGGTCATGCCTTCAGGAACCCGTTGTGATACCACGGCACGGGCAGCAATAGCACCGTTGACGTTAAACACGTCAATCCAGTCGTTATCGACAATGCCAGCAGCTGCGGCATCGGTTTCACTCATCCAGACGATCGGGCCACCACGAGATAGCGTCAGCATCAACAAGTTATCTGAGTAGGTGCTGTGAATACCCCATTTCTGGTGCGGTGTGATAAAGTTCAGCACCACCTCTTTGTTGCCATTGGATGTTTTATTCAGCACCGGCTGAACGGTTTTTAAGTTAATCGGTGGCTTGTAGCTACATAATTGCTCACCAAAGTCGCGCATCCACTCATGATCCTGATAGAACTGCTGGCGGCCAGTGATGGTGCGCCATGGGATCAACTCATGCACATTGGTGTAGCCGGCGTTGTACGACACATGTTCATCTTCCAAACCGGACCAGGTCGGTGAGCTGATGATCTTGCGCGGCTGCGCCACAATGTCATTAAAGCGGATCTTTTCCTCTTCTTTTGGTTTCGCTAAATGGGTATGGTCACGGCCAGTAATTTTGCTCAGGGCACCCCAGGCTTTCACCGCGACGTGGCCATTGGTTTCTGGTGCCAGCGACAAGATCATTTCACAGGCATCAATGGCACTGTCAATTTTTGCCATGCCCTTGTTGATACCTTCATCGGTATGCACGCGGTTGAGTTTGCGCAGAAACTCGACCTCTTCCTTGGTATCCCAGCTAATGCCTTTACCGCCATTGCCAATGTTTTCCAGCAAGGGGCCAACAGAGGTAAAGCGGGCATAGGTATTGGGATAGTCGCGTTCTACCACGTTGATATGCGGCATGGTTTGCCCAGGGATCGCTTCACATTCACCTTTCCACCAGGCTTTCACACCATAAGGTTGTGCCAACTCCGCTGGGGTATCGTGGTGCATTGGAGTAGTAACCACGTCGGTTTCGACCCCTAAATGTCCCACCGCAGCTTTCGAGAATGATTTAGCGATGCCTTTGAAAATTTCCCAGTCGCTACGAGCTTCCCAGACCGGATCGATGGCCGCTGTTAACGGGTGAATAAACGGATGCATATCCGAGGTATTCATATCGTCTTTCTCGTACCAGGTCGCGGTGGGGAGCACAATGTCGGAGTACAGACAGGTGGTCGACATCCGAAAATCCAGCGTGACAAATAAATCGACCTTGCCTTCAGCGGGTTGGTCGGTCCATTCCACATCCTCAGGCTTTTTGCCACCAAACTCACCTAAATCTTTACCGAGTAGACCATGTTTCGTGCCGAGCAAGTGGCGCAGCATGTACTCATGACCTTTCCCGCTCGAACCCAGCAGGTTAGAGCGCCAGATAAACATATTGCGCGGGAAGTTTTGTGGGCTTTCCGGTTGTTCGCAGGCAAACTTAATGGTGCGATCTTTCAGCTGTTGCAACACATAGTCTTTTAACTCAACGCCAGCCGTTTTCGCTTCAGCCGCTAAACCGAGTGGGTTCACGCCAAGCTGAGGAGCTGAGGGCAACCAGCCCATTCGTTCGGCCCGGGCATTAAAGTCGATGATGCTACCTGACCATTTATCCTTATTGGCCAGTGGAGATATGACCTCTTTCATATCCAGCTTTTCATATCGCCATTGGCTGGAGTGGTTGTAAAAGAACGAGGTGCCATTCATATGGCGAGGCGGGCGTTGCCAATCTAGCGCAAAGGCCAGCGGAGTCCAGCCGGTCTGCGGTCGAAGTTTTTCCTGGCCCACATAGTGCGCCCAACCGCCGCCGGTCTGGCCAATGCAACCACACATCATCAGCATATTGATCAGGCCACGGTAGTTCATATCCATGTGATACCAGTGGTTCAGGGCAGCACCAACAATGATCATAGAGCGGCCGCGTGTTTTATCCGCATTGCGGCCAAACTCACGGGCAACACGGATCACATCATCCGGTTTTACGCCGGTAATCGCTTCTTGCCAACCTGGTGTATAAGGGACGCTATCGGTATAGGACGTTGCACGGTTTTCATCACCGATACCATTATCTACGCCATACTGTGCCAGCATCAGATCGAACACCGTCGCGACTAAGGCAGTGCCACCATTTGCTAGCTCAACCCGCTTGGCAGGTATTTTGCGCATCTGCACATCAGCATGATCTGTGTGTTGGAAATATTGGTACTCATGAGGAGCGCCACCAAAGTAGGGGAGACCAACTTCTACTAACTCATCACGGTCGTCTTTTAAGCTTAGCTTGAGCTCAATGTCGCCATCTTTGTCTTTTTGCTCCAGGTTCCATTTGCCGCTTTGACCCCAACGGTACCCAATGGCACCATTTGGGCTGGTCAGCCGACCATCATGGTTGACGGCGATGGTTTTCCAATCAGGGTTATTGTCTTCACCCAGGTTGTTGACCAGATCGGCCGCCCGCAAGAAACGGCCGGATGACAGCATGCCATTTTCCTCTTCAAGCATGACCAACATCGGCATATCAGTGGTGGTACGTACATATTCATGAAAGTAGCTGCTTGGGTTATCGACATAGAACTCTTTTAAAATGACATGGCCAAAGGCCATGGCCAGCGCTGCATCGGTACCCTGACGAGGCGCGAGCCAGGTATCACCAAACTTGGAGGCTTCAGAGTAATCTGAGGTGATAACGCAGGTTTTTGTGCCTTTGTAGCGCACCTCAGTTAAAAAGTGAGCATCTGGTGTGCGGGTTTGTGGTACATTTGAACCCCAGACAATGATGTAGTTTGAATTGTACCAGTCGGCTGACTCTGGCACGTCCGTTTGCTCGCCCCATGTTTGTGGTGAGGCAGGCGGCAAATCGCAGTACCAATCGTAGAAGCTAAGGCAGTTGCCGCCAATCAAGGATAAGTAGCGGGCACCAGCAGCATAAGACACCATCGACATGGCTGGAATAGGAGAAAACCCGGTGATCCGATCCGGGCCATAGGTTTTGGCGGTGTAAACGTTGGAAGCGGCTATCAGCTCGTTCACTTCATCCCAGCTGGCACGGACAAAGCCACCTAAGCCGCGACGTTCTTTGTAGCTTTTGGCTTTCACCGGGTCCTGCATGATGGACTCCCAGGCTTTCACTGGGTCACTGTGCTCGGCCTTGGCTTCGCGCCATAGCTTCATTAGTTGTTGACGCATTTTTGGATATTTTAGCCGGTTGGCACTGTAAATATACCAGGAGTAGCTGGCGCCTCGTGGACAGCCCCGAGGCTCGTGGTTTGGTAAATCGGGCCGGGTACGGGGGTAATCGGTTTGCTGGGTTTCCCAGGTTACCAGCCCGTCTTTGACGTAAATTTTCCAACTACAGGAGCCGGTACAGTTTACGCCATGGGTTGAGCGTACCTCTTTATCATGCTGCCAGCGCTGCCGGTAGCCTTGCTCCCAGCCGCGGTCTTGATCAGTGGTCACCCCGTGCCCATCGGCAAAAGGTTCTTTACGCGCTTTGAAATAGCGCAATTTGTCGAGAAGATGACTCATCGTAAACTCCTTGGAGCCTGGCTTTCTGTTTTAACTATCAGGGAGCCGGGTCATTGTTGTGTCGCTAAACCTGCTGTTTGTTACTATAGGTAGTGTGACTGAAATAGAGTTGATTTGGATCAAGGTGCCAATCGGGCTAAGTGTTTGAAAATAAGATAAAATACCCCAAAGGTGGTAGTGTGGGTTGGCCACTAACAAGTTAAAATGTATGAGGTTTTTTGCTGCAGCTTCAGCCGTTGATCTTGCTGTTAAGCGTGATTAGCTCAGTGTGGGTAGCTCTCTTGCCCGGTAGGCTCTCAGGCAAAAAGTGCTCTAACCAGAGAAATGTATGACGCACAATATGACCTAACAATAGGCGATCGAATGTTTATCAAGAAAAAAGGCAGTTCCATCATTACCCGCATCAGTGTGGCGCTGGCTTGCATCGTATCGCTTGCTATCATCACCATGCTGTTGTCGTACTGGGTATCGGATAAAGCCGATAGCGATGCCTTGGCGATTAACGTAGCGGGTTCATTACGTATGCAAAGCTATAAAGTATCGATGTTAAGCCAGCAAGAGACGGATCATAACGAGCTTCAACATGCCATACAGCAATTGGATGCAAGCTGGCAAAACCCGGTCTTTGTTCGTTTTAAACACGAACATCTTGATATCCGTCAAAGCTATCAACATGCTTTTGATAATTGGCAGCAGCTGCAACCCAGTATCCTGACCGGGGAATTGACGGGTACTGCTTTACATGATGCTCTGCAGCAACAGGTGCTGCTGATTGAGCAGCTGGTTAATCTGATCCAGCAAGATGCTGAACAAAAAGTCCAGGCACTGCGATTGATCCAGGTGGTGGCATTGTTTCTCACCTTGTTGTTGTCGATTATCGTGATGTATTGGCTAAAAAGTCGGGTCGAAGAGCCCTTGCTGGAACTCACGCAAGCTGCTCGGCGTATAGGGCAGGGTGATTTTACCAGTCGGTTAACCCCACATACCGAAGATGAGCTAGGCATGCTGGCGAACACGCTGAATAAG
>JAIUMG010000256.1 GCA_022565655.1 Alkalimonas sp. | reverse complement strand
TGTTGAAACTGATAGTCCTGATAAGACTGCACCACAAAAGCGGGTTTACCGTGTTTGGTGATCAGCAACTCTTCATGCAACTCCAGCGTGTTGGCATGTTCTTTCAGATAGGTCACAGTTTCGGTTTGCATAAACCACCCTTAAAAGGCCTTTAAAAAGCCTTTTAAGGGTAGCAAAGCAGTGGAGATTTTACCAGTAGGCTGGTGAATAATGGGTTCGCTATATGGCAACTTTTTGTATGATGAGCTAAAACCTTCGGGGTCAGATCCCGAAGTTCTAGCGCTAACGGCCCCTGTTGCGCTGTTCCAGTACGCACGATTTCATTGCGCCATCAGTGGAATCGTGTAAATATGAACTATAACTTCAGTTTTGCACAAAAAGTATTGGCCAATGATCCCCAGAGCTATAACCCCAGAACTGCTATTGCAACTCAAGGAGTATCCCATTGTTACGGTTATCGGGCCGCGACAGGCGGGTAAGACAACTCTGGTTCGCGCTATGCTACCTGACTATGCCTATGCCACACTCGAAGATCCAGAAAACCGACAGCTGGCTACCGAAGACCCGAAGGCATTCCTTCACCGCTACCCGGGCAAAACCATTTTAGATGAGGTGCAAAGAGCGCCTCACTTGCTCAGCTACCTGCAGGGCATTGTCGATGAAGAAGGGCTGAATGGCCGCTTTGTTCTCACCGGTTCGCATCAACTGGAGTTGCGTGCGGCCATATCGCAATCGCTGGCGGGGCGGACTGGCATACTGCATCTTTTGCCGCTCACTATAGCGGAATTAGCCAGTGCTAAGATCAAGTTTGCAAGCTTTGAAGAGTACCTGTTCCATGGCTTTATGCCTAGAGTGCATGACCAACAACAGCGGCCTGGCAGAGCGTACGCCAATTACTACCAGACGTATGTTGAGCGTGATGTCAGGCAACTGATCCAGTTGAAAGATGTTAGCCTCTTTGAAAAATTCATCAAGCTGGTGGCAGGCAGAGTCGGACAGATCATCAATTATCAGTCACTGGCCAACGATGTTGGTGTCAGTGCAAAAACGATCAAAGAATGGCTTTCCATTCTCGAAGCCTCGTTTGTGGTATTTAAACTGCCCCCCTATTTTGAGAATTTTGGTAAGCGCATCATTAAATCGCCAAAATACTACTTCACCGATGTTGGCTTGCTTACCTACCTGTTGGGTATTGAAAAACCGGGCCAGATCACCCGTGACCCGCTGGTTGGAAGCCTGTTTGAAAACTTGGTAGTGCTGGAGCTACTGAAAACCCGCTACAATAGTGGACTTAGTGCCGGCCTTTACTACTTTCGCGATAGCCACGGCAATGAAGTTGATATACTTTATAAATCCGGCGATGGCTTAACGGGGATCGAGATGAAATCTGCCAGCACCTGGAATAGCGGATTTCTTAGCGGCTTAAAACGCTTCGCCACATCAAATGCAGTGCTGCAGCAAAGTGCCGTGGTTTACAACGGCGAACCCATCAGCTTCAGCGACGGCGTGAAAGCTATTCCCTATCCATCGGCAGCTGAATTGATCTAGTGCTCTTTATGGAAACCTTAGGGGTCAGATCCCGAAGGCTGAGTCGGTCGCTGGTTTTTTTATGGAAAATTAACTTATGTACCCAGTATGTAGGTTGATATTAGTTCTACATTGGTTTAGCTTTAGGTTAGTTTATTGGCAAAGGGATGTTGCTATGATTTTATTGCAACCATTATTTAGACACAAAGCAACATTATTTTTTTGTATTTCTTCCTGCTTGATGCTCAGTGCTTGCGGTGGTGGTAGCAATGACTCCGGAAACAGCAGTGGCGGTTCAGGCGGCACCACCCCAACCAATTATACAGTAACGGCTTCTGCTGGAGCTGGTGGTAGCATCTCGCCGGGCAGCCGCAGCGCGCAAAGCGGTCAAACCACCACGTTCAACGTAACAGCGAATGAAGGCTACAGCATTGAGAATGTCAGTGGTTGTGGCGGTTCGTTAAGCGGCACTACCTACACGACCGGGGCCATTACCAGTGCCTGCAGCGTATCAGCCAGCTTTAGCCAGAACAGCTTCACTGTAACGGCCAGCGCTGGTGAGGGCGGCAGTATTAGCCCAGAAACAGTGACGGTAGCACATGGTGAGTCCAGTGAGTTTGCGCTGACAGCGAATGAAGGTTACAGCATTGAGAATGTCAGTGGTTGTGGCGGTTCGTTAAGTGGCACTACCTACACGACTGGAGCCATTACCAGTGCCTGCAGCGTATCAGCCAGTTTTAGCCTGAACAGTTACACCGTAACGGCCAGCGCCGGTGAGGGCGGCAGTATTAGCCCCGACTCGGCATTGGTGAATCATGGCAGTACGACCACCTTTAACGTTGTTGAGGAGCCTGGTTTTGGTATTGCTGATGTGGTCGGTTGCGAAGGTTCTCTAGCAGGCAACACCTATACCACAGGTGAAATTTTGCAACCCTGCGAAGTGACTGCCAGCTTTGTTGTGATCCTGACAGCTCCAGAAAACTTAACCTCAGTTGCTGGTGATTCACAGCTGAC
This sequence comes from Alkalimonas sp., assembly GCA_022565655.1. Classification (GTDB taxonomy): domain Bacteria; phylum Pseudomonadota; class Gammaproteobacteria; order Enterobacterales; family Alteromonadaceae; genus Alkalimonas. The sequence continues at coordinate 2,429 of JAIUMG010000256.1, read as the reverse complement.
ACTCAGTTGGGATGAAGCCTCTGGCGCAGAAGGCTATCATCTTTATTACGATACTCAGCCAGATATTGACCCAGAAAACTACGCTAGTACTGGCACTGGCGAGTGGATTCAAAATGTCAGCTCTCCATTTACGCTTACTGAACTGAGTAATGATGTTGAGTACTTTGCTGTGGTGACGGCTTTTTTAGGCAATGCTGAAAGTCCTGCCAGCAATGAAATTTCAGCAGTACCGTTTGCACCTGAGCCGGTGGTGCTTACGTTAAATGACAGTGGTATTGATTGGTGCGCTGATGGTGATACGATCAATCTTGATTGCCCGGTAACCGGCTTTGAAGGTCAGGATGCTGAGTATGGTCGTGATGCGCTGGCTCGAACAGGAGAGTTAACCAAGGTGGGAGACGGTGCCGCCGGGTTTGATTTCACTAAGTTGGATACTGGTGGCAATGACTTGCCCGCAAGTGCCTCTGCCTGGAGTTGTGTGCGCGATAACCATACCGGTTTGGTATGGGAGGTCAAAACCACCGGTGGTGGTTTGCATGATATGGATCACACCTACACTTGGTACAATCCTGACAACAGTGTTAACGGAGGCAATGCGGGTACTGAAAGTGGCGGCAATTGCAATGGTAGCGATTGTGACACGTATAGCTATGTGCAAGCTGTCAATAATCAGGAGCTGTGTGGTTTCAATGACTGGCGTATGCCAACCCGCAATGAACTTCTAAATATTATGCACAATGGTAAGCACAGCCAAGTGTTTGATGCAGACTATTTCCCCAATATGGGCTCTTCTGTTGGTAAATGGTATTGGTCATCATCGCCGTTTGCATCTCTATCTTCAGATAATTACGCTTGGAGTGTCTATTTCACCAATGGCCGCTCAGATTCTGTACCAAAGTATCGAAGCTACCGAGTGAAATTAGTCCGTACGGGGCAATAATTGTGCAGATATCAGGCAGGATATTACTGCAAAGATAGTTGAAACATTGGCTGACCACTTTCGTTGAAACGAGTATTGGCTGAGCCTCTTATCAGATAGAGTCAGGTAACAAATATGAATCAATCAAAGTTATTTATTGCGACAGTATCAATTTATTTTTTGTTAAATGCGCATCAAGCGCAGGCAAACTGTGTTGAGACCATACCAGCCACTACTCCAAGCCATGACTTTATTGATCAGGGTGATGGCAGTGTAACTCATGTTGTTACCGGGTTAACATGGATGCGTTGCAGCTTAGGGCAGAGCTGGGATGGTAGTACCTGCACTGGCTCAATAAACAGCTATAGTTGGCAAGATGCGCTCCAGGTAGCGCAAAGTTACAGCTACGCAGGCTCAAGCCAGTGGCGCTTGCCTAAGAAAAATGAATTAGCTTCTATTATTGAGGAGCGCTGCCCCGACCCGGCAATTAACTTAGACATATTCCCCAACACGCCAACTTACAGTGATTACTGGTCCTCCTCTCCTTATGGGGGGAGCCGGTACCGTGCTTGGATTGTAAATATGTCTGGAAATATTGTCGCAACCACTAAAACCTTGGAAAGGCGTGTGCGTTTAGTTCGATCTGCAGATTAGTTGATTAACCCAACTTGGCGCCATTGGGGACCTTCTGCTCAGGTATAGCCAGCACAACGGCGCCATCCGGGCGATAAAATCCACAAATCAGACACTCTGAACGAAAGGGGCCAATCTGCCGGGGTGGGAAGTTCACCACCCCGGTGACCTGACGCCCCAGCAATTGCTCAGGGGTATATAAAGCAGTTAACTGAGCGCTGGATTTTTTTTACGCCCAACTCGTCACCAAAATCCACCCAAATTTTGTAGGCTGGCTTACGGGCCTCCGGGAAGGGTTGGACATCGATGATGGTGCCAACCCTCAGTTCTACCTGTTCAAAATCGTTCCAGTCTATGAGTTTTATAAATAGTACCTTCAGTCCTGAGCTGCTTGTGGCTATAGCAGTAAATTCAGTTCAAATAACAACTTCGGTAAACTTTGCCGACTATCCATCAACAGCAATAGCTCGACTTCATGTTGTTGCTGATTAACTGAGTAAAACAGGATGTTGTGTTGGTCGAGCTGCCATTGGCGATAGTCGGTGATCCCGAGCGCTAATAGTCGCTCGCTGATCGGTGCTATTTCTGGTGTACCGGGTAAATGTTGCCGGATGCACTGTTGGATTTCGATGAGAATCTTAGCAGCTTTGTGTTCACCGTACTTCTCAGTGAGAAAGGCCCTGAACCGTTGCACTGATAATCTGAACAGCGGTGAACTGACGATGAGAAAGTGTTTACTCAAAAGCTTGATCCACAGTTAGCTTAGCCTGCTGCAGTGTTTTTTCGGACAGTTTCAGTATCTTCAGCAATGCCAGTGTGTCCTGTTGAAACTGATAGTCCTGATAAGACTGCACCACAAAAGCGGGTTTACCGTGTT
>JAIUMG010000255.1 GCA_022565655.1 Alkalimonas sp. | reverse complement strand
GGTGGTATCCTGATTGGTCGGGTGGCATTCCGTATGCTGTACCCACCAGATACGGTCGATCTGACTCCAGATGAAAAGCGCGAAACCCGCAAAAAAGACGATATTTCGTTCTTTCCGTTGGCCATGCCCAGTTTAAGTGGGCCCGGCTCTATTGCCGTCACCATAAGCCTGGCCACATTATCAACAAGCTGGTGGCAATATCTTAGTATTTTTATTGGCATTTTGCTGCTTGCTGGCATCGTACTTTTGACCTTGCGGCTATCTGGCAGGCTTCATGGTTTGCTCGGCGTCAATGGAACGCATGCCATGACGAAGATCATGGGCTTTCTGATGTTCTGTATTTCGATCCAGTTTATAGTAAATGGAATTACCGACCCAGAGCTGCTGCAGCTGTTCCGCGCTGGTTTGTCTGACGTTTCAGAGCTTTAAGCGGTTAGCCAACCTGGCTGACAGCTGCTGCTTAAGCGCGGTTGCCCATAATTGACTACCGGTTGCCGATGGGTGAAAGCCATCGGCGGCCAGCACACTTTCGGTTAGTGGAAAGGCAGTATTAACCACCTGGGCTCTGGGATGTGCCTTTATGGCAGTGTTCATTTGGCAATTCAACATGGCAGCTTTCAGTCCAAGCCATCGATTTAATGGCGTGGGTAGGGCAGTAAAGTGTTGCATCGGTGGAATGGCACTGAATAAAACCAGCGGCTGGTCAAAGCGCTGATCCAGGCAATCTAGTAATGCCTTTAGCTGCTGGCTAAAGCGATGGTTGGAACAAAGGCTGGTCACATCATTCACACCGATAGAAACCACCACTGCATCCACAGCCTGACATGGCAGCCTGTGCAGCAAATCAAGCAACCGGGAAGTATCAAGGCCGGTTTGTGCATGCAGCTGCCACTGGACTTGATAGTTTTTTTCCAGTTGCCGAACGAGCTGGCCTGCTAAGGCTTGTTCCTGTTGCTCAATACCAACACCTGCCGCCGCAGAGTCACCACAAATCAGTAGCCGCAGCGGGCTGCCTTGGCCCGAGGTTCCGCTTCTTGCACCGGCGGCTTCAGGTAAACGCAGCGCCATGGCGCGTACCCGTTTTCCCTGCCAAAGCAGCACGGGCCAGCAACAAAATGCCAGCAAGCACCAACGCCACATCATTAAGGTGCCACCCGGCTAATAATCAGCGGATCTAATTTGCCAATTCGATTGATGTCTTTGTTGGGGTAATCAAATTGGCTGAGGACATAGCGCATGGCATTCAAGCGAGCCCGTTTTTTACAATCGGATTTAACCACTATCCACGGAGCCTCTGCTGTATCGGTATGAAAGAACATGGCTTCTTTGGCAACCGTGTAGTCGTCCCATTTATCCAGAGAGGCTCGATCAATCGGGCTAAGTTTCCACTGTTTCAAGGGGTGGGACTCACGCTCGGTAAAGCGGCGTTTCTGCTCGTCACGCGTAACTGAAAACCAGAATTTAATCAGGTGAATACCAGAGCGAACCAGATTGCGCTCAAAGTCAGGTGATTGACGAAAAAATTCGCGGTATTCCTCATCCGTACAAAAGTTCATCACCCGTTCAACGCCTGCCCGGTTGTACCAGGAGCGGTCGAATAGCACAATTTCACCGGCCGTTGGCAGGTGTTGAATGTAACGCTGAAAATACCATTGGCCTTTTTCTACATGAGTTGGCTTCTCCAGCGCAACCACATGCGCGCCACGAGGATTTAAATGTTCCATAAAGCGCTTGATGGTGCCGCCTTTACCCGCTGCATCCCGGCCTTCAAACAAAATCACTACTCTGGCACCGGTTTCTTTTACCCAGTGTTGTAACTTCAGCAACTCCACCTGCAGGTTGTATTTTTGCTTTTCATAGGTTTTGCGCCGTAGTCTGTTTTTGTAGGGGTAGGGGCTTTCCTGCCAGTTAGGCAAAAGCTCATCATCGGAACCAAGGCCAAGGGCAGCAGTTTTCTCGAACTCCTCCCGCAGTAATACCTTGCGCAGCAAGGCGACATCATCAGGCGAGGCGCCCTGTATAATCGAGTTCAACTGCGAACTAAGCTCTTCTACCGCCTGGTCATCATGGCTATCGACGCTGCGCTCAGAAATATCCCGCAATACCACTTCCAGCGAAGCTTGCGCCGAGCCCATCTTGGTTTTACTGGTTTCTTCAGAAATTGCAGCAGGGGCTAAATCTGGCAAGGTATCACCGGTAGAGATGGCTTGTCTGGTTACTTTAGTCGCTGCTTCACCTGCTTTACTCACACTTTGATCCTTTTACTGACATCTAATAAAGAGTATAGGCCGCTTCAGCATAAAGTTTTTTGATTGAGGTCAGGTTAATCTATACTGGGTAACAGGTCATCTAAAGATGCAGGTATGGAGTACTTGTGTTGTTTAAAATAAAAGTCACTTGGTTGCTTGTTTTCCTGCTGCTGCCTAGCAGTGCCTTGGCTCAAAGCGCTGAACTGATCTGGTGCCTTGGACATCTTCCCAATCGCAGCTACTACGTGGATGGCCAGAATCCACAAGGCATCGAAGTGGAGATGATGCAAGATGTTGCCGCGCGGCTAAATATGCAATTGGTGTACACGGTTCCCACGCCAACCAACCGCTGTCTGCAGCAACTGATTCGCGATGAGGTAGATATTGTTGCTGGCCTGCTTAGCACAACCGAGCGAGAGCAACAGTTTTTGATGATCCCATACGATGAGGCCCGGCCAGAAAGCTGGTTTATTCACCGGGATAACCCGATCGACGAGAAAGCATCACTGCGTATTACCTTTATCGAGGGGCGAGTGTATTCCGCCACGCTTCGAGAGAGTTACCAGACAGCCGGGCATCACGTCTCATCATCGGCCAGTATTGATGATGCTTTGGCATTATTGCTGTTCAGGCAAACCGATGTGGTTGTCGGCCCTGAGCATATAACACTGGGCCAGATTGCTGCTAATCCACGCTATCAACAGACCCTGGTGCTGGCTCCACAAGATTACCAACCCAGCTTTGAAGCCCACATCGCACTCTCACGAACCGGCCGCTACGCCGACAGATACCAGGCATTTCGTGAAGTCATCGAGCAGATCAGGGCAGAGGGCAAGTATCAGTTTTATTAATGATTTTGCCGATGTAGCAATACCAAAGAAATTAGGGTACAGCTTAAGCCAAGCATGCACATCAGATTAAACATATTCCCATCAGGCAAAGCCACTGATATCACCAATAGGGGTGTTAGCATATAAGCAGCATCGTAACCGGCAATGGTTGCAGAGGGCGCTGCGCCACGGGCATGAGCCCATTGCGTCATGCCAAAAGCCATGGCTGCACCAATAAAACTGACAGCAAAGATAGCCATCCCTGCAGCAGTAGAGGGTAAAAAAGCAGCCGTACCACTGTCCGATTGTGCCATGCCTTTTAATAAGGAATCCAGCGCCAAAAAAGCGCCACCCAATAAACCAAAAATCAGCCCCTGCGGCAGCCAGCTAACATGCTTACACAGCCAGGCAACCGGGATCACAAGCACGCACAGCAACGCCAGCAGCCACCACATCGGTGCGATATTCAGCTGGCTCATTTCACTTAAGCCATTCTGAATACTACCCATTGCCAACAACGTAGCACCGAGCGTCAACAACAAAGCACCTGCCACATCACGTCTGCGCAGCGTCAGGCCGAGTTTCCAGCAAGAAAACCACAACAACGCCAGTAAACCAACGGCATAGACCGAAGTAAAAATAACGGTGGGCGCAAACCGGTTGGCCAGAATCACCCACAAGGGCGCAGAAAAGTTAAGCAGCATGCCAGCCAGATACAAATGTCGCCGGCCAGACGACCGATCGCCTTGCTGTCGGCGCAAAATAGCCAGCTTCATCAGCCCCTGCGACAAATGGATCAGCACAGAGCCAATAACAGCAATTACAAGAGCGATTAGGTAACCAGATGGCATAAAAACTTTATAGGTTGGGTTTGTTCCAGCTTAGCAAAAAACAGACTTTTGGGCAGAGCATTCTTTATGTCATTTTTTGGTTTTTCAGCGACTGTTTACGTAGCTCTAATTAGGGCGTTAATATGTGCTTTATCAGTAATTTATCATAGATCTTCCATTGCATGCGCGGATAGGATCCTCTAAAGTCAGAATAAATAAGGTAGAAACATGGTCTTTTAATCACCAGGCATTCAAGGATTGATTTTGGAACAGCTACTGCCAGAGCTACTGAGTAAGCATTGGCTTATTGCCATAATATTGATCACCGTATCAATAATTTCAGCGCTACTAAAGGTTTTTACCAGCATCATCAACACCCATGAAGAAATGTTCTTAAAGCGTGATTTAAAGCGCTTACTGCTGTTAAAAGACAGCGTAGTAGGGGGCTCTGATATTTCTGGTTTTGTAGAAAAACGCATCGAAGAAGAAGCATTTACGCTGGCTTCTGGTATACGTACATCACCAGAAAAGAGCAACATGCTGATGACACTCTACCAGCAAGGTTTCCTATCAAAACGTCAATTAAAACACATAGCCAATAACCAGATACCCGCTGGCGATAAAATTCAGTTTGAGCTTGGCTGGTTTGAAAAGTCAGAGATTATTTACTCATTCTGGGCTTCTATTGTATTGTTCCTGATTGGTTTTTCCGGCCTTTTACCACTCATTAGTAAACCATCTATAGTCACTGCTTTTTTTGCGATGGCAACCTTTGCTACCGCTATACTGCTGATAATTTTTGTCGGCAGCAGCTATCAAAAATATAAAACCTTGCACTATGTCTGGAGCAAACTTAAGGAATCCGACCAAGTGGCAAACCCGGAGCTGAATGTAAAAACCCGATTTGTGTATACCCCGGATCACTAAAAGAGATTGATAAACCATGGCTCGCAGGAAAAACAGCTCTGCTATTGAAGATCTATTCGACATCGTCAGTATGCTGCCATGGTGGCTAGGTGTGGTGCTCGCCATTACCGCTTATATCTTTATCAGTGGCTATGGGAACATG
>JAIUMG010000254.1 GCA_022565655.1 Alkalimonas sp. | reverse complement strand
GCTCGTACAGACCATCCAGCAGCAGGCTGTCGGTGACTTCACCGGCGCGCACATCGCGCTGGCGGTAGAGCTCGCGGTTCGGGCCGTACCAGAATTCGCTCTGGTCGCTGCCCAGCGTAATGCGGCTTGGCTTGTTAAAGGCGGTGTAGGTAAAGTTGTGCTTGCCATCCGAGGTGACATTGCCGTTGGTGTCGTAGCTAAAATTGTAATAGCGGGTGCCGGTATGGTTGCTATTTTGCCAAATTCCAGTCAGGCGATGATGGATGCTGCTGTGGTATTGGTAATAGCCGGTACCCTCTTTGTGGATAAAGCCGCCGCGATGATTGTACGTATACACCTGCGACATTCGCATGCTGGCTGGCAGGCTGTTGTAGTGGCTGCTATTGCCCAGATTACTGATGGTGCGCTGCTTTAACCGATAGTAGGGGTCGTACTCGAACACCTCTTTAAAGTTCGACTGATGGCCAATGCCAAATTGTTGCGTGCGCTCTTTGGTATTGCCTACCCGGTCATACTGGTAATCAGCGCTGTACAGTAAGTTGTTATCCAGCTGCACGGCGCTATGCTCCAGCCAGCCACTGGCATCGTTCCACAGACGGTTTTCACGCGCACCGTTAGCATACTGCGTGGTAGTTACCTGGCCACGACTGTTAAAGTGGGTGTGGTGCTGATACACCCGGCCACTTTGTTTATCCACCCATTTAACCGGGCTGCCATGGGCGTACTCGGTGCGCACCACCAAAGCTGGCGTGCTGCCGCTGATGGCCGGGTAATCCAGTTCTTCCAGCCGGTTGCTGCTATCGTAACGGTAGCCAAAACGATGCGTCTGCCCCAGGGTTTGAATGCTTTTTTCCTGCAATCGCGCCCTGCTGTTGTAGCTGTACTCTTCCTGATACAGCGGTGTGGTTGTCGTACTGCATGCCACTGAATTACTAAAGCTTCTAACCCGCAGCAACTGGCCACGGTTGAAGCTGGCAGCTGCGGTGCCATAAACCCAACAGGTGGTGCCAGATGGATCCTGCCGCCGCACTTGCCGCCCGGCAGTGTCGTACTCCCATAAGCTAACCTGCCCTTTGGCATCAGTTTGCGATAGCAGCTCACCAAAAGCATTGTAGCTGTAGTTCCAAGTCCCGGTATCCTGATCGATGGTTCTGGTTTTACGGCCATAGGGATCATAGCTGATGGTTTGACGATCTGACCTTGCAGCACCGCTCTGGTTAAAGGTGCTGGTGGTCAGGACCTGGCCATAGGCATTGTAACTGAAGTGCACATAGTTATTCTCTGCATCCCGGCTTTGCACGGTCTGGCCCAGGTAATTCTGCACCACCAGGCGCTGCTTACCCTCAGGATCGGTATAGCGGGTCTGATAGCCCTGATAATTGATCTGCTCAGTGCCGCCACTGGCCAGAATGGTTTGCTGCAAACGCCCAAAGTTATCGTAACTGTACTCATTAAAATACAGCGATAGCGCCCCCTTCGCTGGCACATACTCGCGTGATAATTGCCCACGGTTATTGTAAGTCAGCCGCACCAACGACCAGCTGCCATCCGGTAATTGTGTTTGCTGCTCAACCTGGCGGCCGAACCTGTCCAGCCACACGCGCTGCTCTGGCTGGCCAGCACCATGGCTACGAATGCGCATATAAGCATTGGGTACCAACGAGCAATCAATGCTGCTGCAAAAATTCCGCTCCGTGTTGCGCGCTACCCAGCTATCATTTGCGCCATGCCCTTTGCTTTCATGCCTGGTTTCTTGCCCCAGCGCATTGACATGCACTTTGCTGATTTGGTTATTGGCATCCAGGCTGCGTACCGACACAATCCGTCCTGTCACTGAACCTGGAGCCAAATCGTTGTAACGATAGGTGGTACGTAACCCAGCCGCATCGGTGCGAGCTGAAACAAAGCGCATACGCCCATCGTACTCGGTGGTTTGACTGCGGGTTTGCTGCTGGCTGCCACTGGCATCGGTGCCAGCAGTGACATCCACTTTGGTGATAAGCCCGGCTGCATTGTAGTGATACTGAGTACTTTGTTTGTACTTGGCGTCATTGGGCGATAACACCTCGGTTTCCAACATCAAATCCGTATTGTAGGTAAAAGCACTACGCCGGCTGATATCGCTCTTGACACTGCCTGCCTCATACAAGCGTTTACGCACCACACTCAGTGTTAAGCGGCCATAGCGCTCATACAAGGTGCTTTGATTAAAGGTATTGGTGGTATCGGTGCGCAAGTAGTTCTGGTTATTGGCAGGATCATACTGCCACACCACAGAGCTGGTCAGATTACCACGCGCATCGTGATTAAACGTGCTAACCACACGGCTTAGCGCATGCAGAGTACCGCTTGTACCAGTTTGATTGGCGAGCTCTTCGCTTTGCGACACATAAATATGTCGCCCCCCCGAGGCAGCGCTACGGTTTTGTACCTGGTTGCTGGCCTGGCTTAACAGCTGGCTGCCATGCAGCTGGGTCGTCACTTTGGGGATACCGGTAAAGGGCCACAACTGATGGTACTGGGTTTCAGTCACGACCCCAGTTTGCTCGTCAGTCGTGCGAAGCACTTCAAAACCCAGCATGCCACGGCCTTTTTTGTGCAGCAACAAACCGCCGTACTGATAACGCACTGCCAACCAGTGACTGGGCTGTACCTGAGTACGCACCCGCGACACCAGCGCCATACCCGCCCGTGGTGACACATAATCGCTGTTCGGTTCATTAGTGCCGCCTCGCTGCGAGGAATCCTGACGGAAATAGACCTGAGTGTTGGTCATCGGCTGATAGGTCACTTCGGTTTGCACCGCAAAGCTATCTCGGAAAGTACGGATCACGTGCTCCTCGATACCCGGCCGACTGGCGCGGAATATTTTCCAACCACTGTCGTTGGTGGCGGTGAGCAAGTCTAATTTGCCATCGCCATCGACATCGGCGAACTGGACGGTAGCACCCGAATCAAAACTGTATTCACCACGCTTTTCAAAAATCACTTGTTCATGCGTCAGGCTAGGACGGGATAAATAAATGGCCCAGCGGTTGTCTGCGATGGGTACTAACACATCGGTCCGACCATCCTGATTTAAATCCAGAAAATAGGCCAGATGCACCCGATTATTAGCGGTGCTAAGGCCAGCACTTCTGGCAGGAAGAAATTGCAAGCCATTGGACAGCCGGTAGTGCCAGGTGGTGCCTATCCGATAAACTAAATCGGTATAGCCATCACCGTTTAAATCGACTGCGCGTAAATCACGCATGGTATCGGCACTGCCGAGTATTTGCGTTTCTGTGAACTGGCTGCCATTGAAAGTGAAAAGTTTCCACTCACGAGTTTCCAGCCACTGATACCCCTCATACACGCATTCGCCTTGGTCAAAACCAAACACAGAGCATTGGCCTTGCGTCACTTGCACAATTAAATCGGTTTTACCATCGCCATTGATATCCAGCATTGCACCGGAGCGAAGATCCGCTGAATGACTGACAAAGCCTTGCCCCGGAATAAAAGAGTCTCCGCCAACATTGCCTAAATTAGTGTTATGAAAAAAACCAAGATGTAGGCCATTACTATTCACGCCCCGATTCTGGTACATCTCGAAACGGCCATTGCGAATAAATACTATGTCTTCCAGACCATCGCCATCGACATCGGCGACATAGACCCGACCTTCTAAGCCATGAGCAGTCAGCCCGGTATTGATGAGCTTGTATTGATGCGTGATGATCACCGGTTCGCAGTGCTGATGGGCTCCACCATTGGGCTCACAGATAAGATGACTGCTTGTTGATGGTTCCAGCGTGATCAGATGCCAGGACTGGCTGGCACTGTTGGCCACCAGCAGCGCCCGCTGGCCGTTGCCATAATAATCAATGGTCTGCATAAACTGGCGTTTATCAACACCAACTGAGGCCAATGTTTGTTCATTGCTGTAGCTGTAACTGCTGTTGCCACGCCGAAGCCGCCAGCTACCACTGCGGGCATACACCATATCGGCAAAACCATCACCATCCATATCGATCAGTTGCTGATAAGCCCGATCGACCGAACTACCTCGCAGCACCGAGCTGGTTAAAAAGGGTTGAAAGTCATCGGTCACCGGTTCCTGCCAGCAATAGGTTGGGACGCCCGGCTCAGACACACAACGCTCAACGCTACTGGTAGACTTCGCCGGAGGGCGTTGCCAATCGAACTCAAGTGGGGCAAAGCAGGCCGTACTGCCACTGTCGGCGCACTCTTGCAGCGATAACAGGTAGTTTTTTTCCTCCAGCACATTGGAAGCAAAATAGTTGAGGCGGTACTGACGGTACCAGCTGCCATCCACCTTGATATCTATCCGGGTCAGCAACTTACTGAGCAGCACCTTTTGACCAGCGTACCAGCCGCTGCTGATTTTCGGGTTACCTTCATAATGAAACGCGACCTCAGCAAAAGGGGCTTGCCCCGGCCTGCCGGTATACTGAATGGCTGTCAGGTACTGCTCGCCGCGCGCTACGTCTTTGTGGTAACGATACAAAATGTAATTGCCTTTCACATCGCGGATCGCTTTAAGTGCCCAGTGCCGGACCACGTCGCTGTTGCTGGCCGACTCAAGCAGCGCATCGTTGGCGCTTTCAGCACTGCCACCGTAGCGTTGCAACGAAATAGCCAAAGAGCGGCCCATACTATCCTGGCCACTCACTGCAGCTACATCGCCATAGTAATGTATTTCACCGGATTTGGTTTCAACCGTAAAAGCTCGAGGGCTTTGGCTATTGCTACCATGCACCCGGATAACGGAGAACTGCTCAATTTCAGTGTGATAGCTGGCGGCTGTCCAATACTGAGTGTCGGTGCGTCCAGTATCACTGGCACGCCCATCGGTGACCAACCGCTGACCATTGAGACACAAACGGTCAGCTCGGCTCAAACTGATACGGTGTTGCTGGCCGTCTTGGACCAGGTTTTTTGGGCAACGGCTAATGGCCGACTGACCACCTAGTTGCCAGCCCCGACCGAG
>JAIUMG010000253.1 GCA_022565655.1 Alkalimonas sp. | reverse complement strand
GGCGCGACGGCCTTTGGCTTTCAACTGGCCGAACAATTTGGTTTGAAGGTGTTGCCACTGCGCGCTGCACTGGTGCCACTAACCTGGCAACCCAGCGATAAAGCGGTATTTGCAGAAATCAGCGGCGTGTCTTTGCCGGTAACAGCTGAGGCCAATAACACGGTATTCCCGGAGGATATGCTGTTTACCCACCGCGGTTTGAGTGGCCCTGCTATTTTGCAAATCTCCAACTACTGGCAACCAGGCGATGAGGTCACCGTTAATATGGTGCCAGACAGCGATCTGGCCGAATACCTCACTGCCCAGCAACAAGCTCACCCGGAGCAGGAAGTAAAAACGGCTCTCAGTAAGTTGTTACCGAAGCGGCTGGTGGAGAAATTGCTGGAACTGCAGCTGTTCAGCAATCAGCCACTAAAAGCACTGAACCCGAAAAGCATCCGTCACATCGCCGATGGTCTGCACGGCTATGTGTTTAAACCCAACGGCACCGAAGGCTACCGCACCGCGGAAGTGACCATCGGTGGGGTCGATACCGATCATTTATCTTCAAAAACCATGGAAGCAAAACAGCAACCGGGCTTGTACTTTATCGGCGAAGTAGTCGATGTCACCGGCTGGCTCGGCGGCTACAATTTCCAATGGGCCTGGGCTTCCGGCTGGGTAGCCGGGCAGTATTGTTAGTATTTTAGCTTAAACAACAACTCCGCTAAATCCGGTTGCCACAGATCGTCTTTGCGCACTCGGTTGTTTGTTAGCAGTACCCCTTCATCCTGCAGCAGTTCGCGCTGGCGCTTTGCGGTATCTGAACCGGCCGGAAAGGCGATGCTGCGATCGCTGCGTAGCACCCGGTACCAGGGCACGGCCAGCTCTTTGGGGGAGTAACCAAGTGCTTTGCCGACTAGGCGGGCGCGGCCGGGCAGACCAGCTAAATCGGCGATTTGACCATAGCTTGCGACCTTGCCAGCAGGGATTTGCAACACAGTGTGCCAGATCTTTTGATAATGAGTATCTTGCATAGCAGTAGAGTCAACCGTTGTATTGCGGGTTACCTTGATACAGAGTATCTGCGTTCAGCAACGGCTGTGCAAGTACTCAGGCAATCAGCTGGCTGGTATCGACCTCTGAATAGCAGGCCTGAAACAGCACCTTTAACAGTGCTTTTTGCAAGGCCAGGCTGATGGGCAGGTTGTCACGGCTCAAGTCGTAATCCAGCTGATCGACCTGTTGCTTGGCTAAAGTCAGCATTGGTGGCGGGTCGGATTCCAGAGCGATCAAGGTGTGCTGATAGGCAGCAGGGTGGTGTTGTTTCAACACTTTGCAGGCCGATAGCGATGGCTGACCATGTTTATCCCGATAGCCGGCCACGCCAAAAACCCGACATAAAGTTGGGCGCTGGTGATAAACAGTGCATTGCCCTTTTGAACCATCAAAGGACAAAGGTTGGTACATCGGGCAGCCGGTTGTTGCCGGCTCTACTTCAAGTTGTGCCAGTGTCGATTCAGCTTTGCCCTGATCGAACAGGTGCAACGCCAGCGGCAACATATCCAATACCGTTGCATCGATGCTAGGGTGCTGGCAGCAGTTACCACAGCCACTCGGACAAGCCAGTCCGCGTAGTTGCTGATAACGAGCATACGTGTCCGCAATTTCGCCATACACAGCCTCAACACGACGCGATAATTCACGCAGCCGTTGCATAAAGACTCCAAAACGAAAAAACAGTCAAAGAAAAGTAATCAGGGCAGGAAGCCCCTGAAGCCAACGAAATGTTGATGCTGCATTCTATGCTGTAAATGGTCAGGCTACAAGCGACATTTTGCTTGGCTGTTTCCTGCTAAAATAGAGTGGCGCTGCTGAGCTTGTTTCACATGACCCAGGCTTGAAAGCTCTGCAACATGCTTGTGCCGCCATGCTTTATAACGGAGGTGCTAAGTGGCGCTGAGGCTCGCATCCCAAGGGCACTTGGGTATAGAATAGGGGTAGTTTTCGTTTGCCAGGACCGTTATGGAACTCCTTCAACAGCAAGATGGCCGTCTGCTTTCTACCTTTCGTTTAGCTGCAGTCTTGCCCACCGTCTATCAATGCTATTCAACGGAAGATCTAGCCAAGGTGCCATTATCGCCGCGACCAAGAGTGCATGGTGAGGGGAGCAATACTGTGTTTATCGGCCCGGAACTGCCCGCTTTGTGTCGTTATATGGCTAGCGCAAAAACGCTGAACTGGCTAGATGATGACCGTGCTGAGCTGCATGTTGAGGCCGGTCATAACTGGCACCAATTAGTGCAGTGGACGGTCAGCCAGGGCTTGTGGGGGCTGGAAAACCTGGCGTTAATCCCTGGCTCGGTGGGGGCAGCACCGGTGCAAAATATCGGCGCTTATGGGGTTGAACTGGCTGATCGCTGTCGCTATGTGGATTTTTATCACTGGGATCAACAGCGGCTGGAGCGCATGACGGTTGAGCAATGCCGTTTTGGTTATCGTGATAGCGTGTTTAAGCGTGAAATGGCTGGCCGAGGAGTTATTGTTGCCGTTGGGCTGATGTTAACCAGGCAACCGCAGCGGGTTCTGACGTACCAGGGGCTGGATCAGCTATCAGCCGATTGTTCCTTGCAGCAGGTATTCGATACGGTTATCACCGTGCGTCAGGCGAAGCTACCCGACCCTGCCGAACTGGCCAATTGTGGCAGTTTTTTTAAGAACCCTTTACTACCTGATGCTGATGTCAAAGCATTGCAGCAGCGCTACACTGCCATGCCTGTTTATTCTCAAGGGAATGGTTACAGCAAAGTCCCTGCTGCCTGGTTGATTGATCAGGCTGGCTTTAAAGGCAAGCAAGTGGGTGATGTCGGGTGTTATCACAAACAGCCCTTGGTGCTGGTCAATTATGGTCAGGGGCAGGCAAGTGATTTATTGACGCTGATAGCGCAAATTCAGCATCAGGTGCATAGCCGCTTTGGGGTGACACTGGAGCCGGAAGTGCAGCTGGTAGGCCGTCAGGCGACAACACAAACAAGCGTGGTGTCCTGATGACCGCGCAGCAGCACACTGGCTGGCAGATCCAGCAGCAATTACTGCACTATTTGGCCGATGGTCGCTTTTACTCCGGGGCCTGGTTGGGCGAGCAGTTGCAGCTTAGCCGCACCGCCATAGCCAATCATATGCAGCAACTGGAGCAATTCGGCCTCGAGCTGTTTAAAGTAAAAGGCAAGGGGTACCGGCTGGCAGAGCCACTGCAGTTATTGAGTGCCAAGCATATTGCTGCTGTTCAACACGCTGGTGCGGCTCCAATTGAAGTGGAATCCATTGTTGATTCGACCAACAGCCAATTGATGCAGCGTTTGCAGCGCGGTGACAAGCTGATGAAAGGGCAATGTCTGGTGGCCGAAGCGCAAACGGCCGGGCGGGGGCGACATGGCCGGGTCTGGCACTCGCCTTTTGCTGCCAATTTGTACTTCTCAATGTATTGGCAGTTAGAGCAAGGCATTCAGGCAGCGATGGGCTTGAGCCTGGTGATCGGTGTGGCTGTCGCTGAGCTGCTGGAACAGCAGTATCAATTACAACCTGCATTGAAGTGGCCTAATGATATTTATAGTGAAGGCAAAAAGCTGGCTGGGGTTCTGATTGAGTTATCTGGCCAGAGTGATGGCCAGTGTCAGCTGGTGATTGGTATAGGCATCAATGTACAAATGCCTGTGCAGTCGGCCAGGCAGCATATTGACCAGCCATGGACTGATCTCACCAGCCTGATTGGAGCCTTGGATCGCAATCTATTGGTGGCTGGCCTGCAACACAGCTGCATGAACCAGTTAACAAGGTTCGAACGGGATGGCTTCGCTGTTTTCCAGCCGGAGTTTAATCGACGGCATTGCTTTCAGGGGCAACCGGTGCGCCTGGTGCAGGGGGGGCAGCAGATCACTGGCACTTGCCATGGCGTGGATGCTCAGGGTAACTTGATTGTTGAGCATCAGGGGAAGAAGCAACTGTATCATGGTGGCGAGTTAAGTCTGCGTGCGGGGGCTTAGCACTCCGTGTTAAGGTAATAATCTGCTAATCAGAGCATATAACGATCATTCGAAGGTCCGGCAATCCATGTATTTACTGTTAGATATTGGCAATACTCGTACTAAAGCAATGCTGGCAGCACAGGCTGGTCAGCTAGTGCCTTTTGATGTGGAAAAAGACACTCTGGATAGCACGGCGATTAAAGCCGTTTATTACGCTGCCGTGGCAGGGCAGGACAAAGTTCAGGCGTTGAAGAAACAGCTTACCTTATCCGAGCAGCCATGGCGGCAAATTGAGAGTGAAGCGTATCGGTTTGGTATCAGCAACTGCTACAGTCAGCCACATCTGCTGGGTGTGGATCGTTGGTTGGCGATGCTTGGAGCGAACTGGCTCTATTCAAAGACTGACTGTTTGGTGATCGATGCGGGTACCGCTGTCACCATTGACTGGCTGGCAGCCGACGGGCAACACCAGGGGGGGTGGATTTTACCTGGGTTGAAACTACAGCAACAAAGTGTGGTGCAAAAAACGGCCAAGGTGTTTAATGCGGATACCCATCAGGCTCGCCTGGCTCAAGGCAACGATACCGTATCGTGTTTGCAAAATGGTTGCTTGGCGACCGTGTTGGGCGCTATTGCACAGGCCTGGCAGTTACAACCGATGACGAAGCTGGTGTTAACCGGCGGCGATGCGGGTATATTGCAGAGCTATCTGAAAGCCTATCCGCTGCAGGTACAGGCAGACTTATTATTCTGTGGCCTGAGCCGCTTTATCGAAAGTTGACCAATCTGGCTAAGAATTGGGCATTCAATCAATTAATTTACTAATTTCTTTTTTTTTCTGTTGCGCCCGTCCGGTCATTCTACTAGAATTCGCACCCACTGACGTAGTGCCGCTTTAGCTCAGTTGGTAGAGCAACTGACTTGTAATCAGTAGGTCATCCGTTCGACTCGGATAAGCGGCACCATTAGTGGAGGGGTTCCCGAGTGGTCAAAGGGATCAGACTGTAAATCTGCCGGCTCAG
>JAIUMG010000252.1 GCA_022565655.1 Alkalimonas sp. | reverse complement strand
CCCGTTTGCTGTAAAACATCCTGCACTTCGTCGACAAACTGGCTATCATGCAGTTGCTTTGGGCTGATATTGACGGCCAGCTGCCAGTGCTGCTTCGCTGGGTCATGCGCCCACTCAGCCAGTAGCTGACAGCTTTGTTCCAGCACCCAATGCCCTATAGGTAAAATCAGGCCAGTCGCTTCGGCAACCGGAATAAACTCAGCTGGCGAGTAAGGGCCATGCTCCGGGTGGTGCCAACGCAATAACACTTCTGCACCGAGCACTTGATCCCGTTCATCGAACTGCGGTTGAAAATGCAAAAAGAACTCATGCTGCTCTAAGCCTTGTCGCAAGCGATTGGTTAGTGTGGTGCGCTGGGTTACTTCAACCTGCATGGCCTGATTAAAGAACCTTAAGCGGTTGCGGCCACGACTTTTGGCATCGTACATGGCCATATCTGCCCGCTTCATCAGCTCATCTGAACTGTCGCCATCCGACAGCATCGCCACCCCTATGCTGGCAGAGATCTGATGAGCATGCTGTTGTAAAGTAAAAGGCTCATGCAGGCACTGCAGCACTTTTTCGCCAATCACCTGAACCCGTTGACTGGCCCGCTCGCTGCAACCGGGCA
The DNA here is from genome assembly GCA_022565655.1 of Alkalimonas sp. GTDB lineage: Bacteria > Pseudomonadota > Gammaproteobacteria > Enterobacterales > Alteromonadaceae > Alkalimonas. The sequence goes on along the minus strand of JAIUMG010000252.1, from coordinate 4,416 downwards.
ACTCCTGCAACAACAACACAAACTCGTCCCCTCCCAAACGGGCCAAGGTATCGCACTTTCTAACACAGCCCTGTAAACGATGCGCCACTTCCACCAATAATTCATCACCAACGGCATGGCCCAGGGTGTCATTCAGATCTTTAAAGTGATCCAAGTCCATAAACAGCAAGGCACCCTGCTGTTGCTGGCGCTGGAATAAGTCAAACGCATGCTGCAGCCGATCCAACAACAGCCGTCGGTTCGGTAGCTTGGTTAAAGCATCATAAAAAGCCAGCTGATGGATTGCTTCCTGCTGTTTCCTGTGTTCTGTAACGTCAGTGGAGATACCACAGAGTGCGTAAATCTCGCCATTCGGCTGCCGCAAAGGCAACTTGACGCTTAAAAATGTTCGGGTCAGAGTACCATCACTGGTGGTATTTTCTTCTTCACGGACGACCCGGTTGCCTTGCTCCAGAATATTCCGATCATGCTGTTGTAGTTTTTTAGCCGTCGCATTGTCAAAAAACGCATAGTCATTATGCCCTGCAATATCCCTTAGCTTGCATTTAAACAGCTCTGCCACTTTTTGATTGGCATAGCGATAGCAAAGCTGCATATCTTTGATGTAAATATAGGCATCCACACTGTTTAAAATCGTGTTGAGCCGATCCTCACTGGCTTGCAAGTGTTTGGTTTTTTCTTTCACTTGCCAGCGCAATACCAGGGCGCCGAACCCCAGCAATAACAGCAGGACGCCACTGATTACCAACAGCGCCACATAAAATTGAGATAACCCTTGTTCTTCAACCTGAGTTACACTCCAGCGCTGCAGGATCTGATAATAAGGCGAATCGGGCTGCTGTTGCCATTGCTGCAGATAATCGTCAATGCGTTGCAAGATCTGCGGATGGCGATTGGGCAAGGTCGCAAAAAACAATTGGCTGGGTTGAAACAGAAACTCACTCTGTTGCAGTTGATAGCGCGGGGCCTGGCGCTGACCAAAATAATGATTGGCCGCTACCAGGTCAGCCCGGCCAGCATACACCAAAGCAAAACCTTCGGCGATGGAGTCCGTGATCATCAGTTCAGCGTCCACTGAGTGCTGTTGCAACTGCTGCTGTAAATACTCGTATTGCACCGAATCGGCCAATACGGTTATACGCATGCCTGCTAAATCACTCACCTCACTCACTGCCAGCCCAGATCGGCTATAGAACTGTGACCAGCTGTACAAAGCAGGGGTCTGATGAAAAGATAGCTCTAGGGCCCGCTGCTCGGTATAGGCAACATCCGGTAACACATCAATGGTGCCTGAGCGCAAAAACTCCAGACAATAAGCCCAGTCACAGGATACCGTGCGCAACTGCCAGCCCTCACGGCGGGCAATCTCAACCAGCAAATCGCCCAACATCCCCGATGGAGTGCCATCAGAAGCAGCTCGAATTTTAGGAGGATTATGATAGACACCAACTACCAGGGTTACTGGCTCAGTGGTCTCTCTGCCCTCTGCCAGCAAAACAGCAGACCACAGCAGCAACAGCGCGCCCATCACAAATCGTCGCATAGGATCCCAGTAAATGTCTTAAGATGGTTCAAGCTTATGTCATCACAGAGGAAAAGCAAAAATTAGCAAACAAAAATAAAGCCCTATGCATACAAAAAGGACTCGAAATTTAAACAAGCTGGGCCTGTGGCAACAACGTCAGCTCTATTTGCTCTATGCCTAAGCAGCATCTAGGATTAAAAGCTAACACAGTTAAAAGAGATAGCTCATGACAATACAGGTTCTTGGATTGTGTGGCAGCTTGCGTTCAAAGTCGACCAACCGAGGCATGCTACTGCATGCGCAAGCTCATGCGCCTGCTGGCATGAGAGTTCATATTGCTGATTTGCTGGATGTCCCCTTCTACAATGCAGATATAGCAGAGAAACCTGCAGCAGTAGAGCATTTACTGCATGAGTTTGCTCAAGCTGATGCTTTGTTACTGGCCTGTACCGAATACAACTATTCCATCGCACCGGCACTGAAAAATGCATTGGATTGGGCTTCCCGTGAACCCGATAACTACTTGCTGGCAGGAAAACCAGTGGCCTTGATGGGTGCTGGCGGAGGCATGGGCACGTCACGGGCGCAATATCATTTGCGTCAGGTCTGTGTCTATCTGGATCTGCAGGTGATGACCAAGCCCGAGCTGTTTGCCAGTGCCTTTAAAGACAACTTTGATACCGATGGCAAGCTGCAGGATACGAAGTTACAAGAAAAAGTTGTGCAGCAGCTAGAGGCGTTAAAAAACTGGCACCAGCGGTTGCGGGCAAACGATTAAGAATCTCCAGCCTTGATGTTCACCAAGGCTGGAAAGAAGCGGAACAGATTAAGATCAGGTACCAAACGGATACAGCACCTCAGCCGTCTGAGTATTGATCACCTGACCATTCACCACGGCATACTGCACCCCCTGCTCATTGCGCAATAAAAAGGTAGCACTGCGCTGCCGGACCAATTGCTCTGCAGGCACCCGGCGTTGTGGGTTCAGTAAAACCGGCAAGTCCGTTTGATTATCCAATAGCGCAGCATCGCCGGTAAAATGGCTGTAGCCATCGCGCAGTAGCGCTAAGTAGCGATCCACAGTTAATTGCACGCTTTCTGTCAATTCAAACGCCTTGCCCGGTTGATAATGCAAGCCCTCAGCATCAAAGGTATGGTAGCCGCCAAAAATAGACAGGTCGCCGATATCGTCAATGCGGGCTTGTCCTGAAGTACCATAGATATCCAGCTCAAACGCAACATCAACCAGGGCGGGTTGATTGTGCAGTGTCAGAGTGACATTACTTAGCACCACATCTTTCATGCCGCGCTGATTGAAAGGGATAGCATCGTGATCCGCCAGATCGGCATTTCGGTAGCTGCCATCGGCAATGGCATCCAGCCACTTTACATACATCAGAAAGTTCAACCGACGCGCAACCTGACGGTTGTCATCGCCGCGATGCCCACCGGATTCAACCAGTACAGTGCTGATCCCCATCGAGGAAAAGGTATCACCAAAAGAACGGATGGAGTAAGCATCGTTGTAGCGCCCCAGGTGATTGGGAATTTCTTCATCAATCAGTGGCTTAATATAGGCAATTAACTGCATCGCTCTTTTACGGCTTTCATTGATATCGCGAGCTTCATTGTAAGCCGGGGCTAATAGCGAAATCGTTGCCGGGTTTTTCGCAGCACCTGCGGCATGAAAACGATTCTGGTCGTGCAGGTTAAAGCCATAATGCGGCTGAATACGCTTGGCTGCTTCCATCAAAATCCGACCCTCGGGGCTTTGCAACGCCAGCGCATCGCGGTTGATATCAATGCCCTGAGCGTTCACCCGGGTATTGACGGCCGCGCCATCGGGATTCACCATTGGAATAATGTACAGCGTGATGTGCTCCATCCAGCTCTCGCGCCAGTCAGATTGTGCATCGTCACTGATGTATTTCAGCAAATCAAACACCGCGGCCGTTGCTGTGGGCTCATCGCCATGCATTTGCGACCAGGCAAATACCTTGGTATCACCACGGCCCATTTTAATTTGATAAATAGGAGTACCCTGCAGCGAGCTGCCGAGTTTAGTGAATGCAAACAGAGGATTTTGACGATGCTGTTCAATCAAGGGTTGGATATCCTCAAAGCTGATCACTGGTTTATCCAGTCCCGGCTGTTTATACACATCAAATTCTTCTACGGTCATGGCACTCACCCCTGCCTGTAGCCCGATACTCAATCCCAAGTACAACCCCAACCTAATAAACCACTTCATTGGCAACTCCTATCTCAGACTCTCTTTTATCCTGCTCCAGCCTGACCTATATCAGCATTGGATACAACACCGGAACAGGGGGCTTTATTCGTCATACCAGATACAAGAGTAATCTAGTCGTTTTTCTTGTCAGGTTTTAGTCTATTGATTATTTATTCCAAACTCAACAACAACAAGGAATATTTTATTTCCTAATAATTCTCATAGAAAACTTAATCTGCATCAAAGTTTTGTCTGACCGAGGCAGAGGTCAAATGAAAAGCTTGATCTGGAACAGGTTTTTAAATACTGGCTCGAGCACAATAGCCAGCAGAACCTATCCCAAATGGAGTATGTCATGCACAACAACAAACTAACTTCAGCTATCAAAGCCTCTGCCATGGCCGCAGCACTGTTTTCTCCGCTAGCTTTGGCCAACTTTAGCATCAATGTTGGTGCTATCAATGTCAGCCCGAATGACGACAGCAGCTATCTGAATGTCGTGGAATCGGTGGTTGGCTTGCCCGCCAACTCTGCCAAAGTCGGCGTTAACAGCAATACCCAGCTTGGCCTGACCTTTGACTACGCATTGGACGACCACTGGAGCGTGCAATTGATTGCTGCCACACCTTTTTCTCATAAAATCACTGGCAAAGGCTCA
>JAIUMG010000251.1 GCA_022565655.1 Alkalimonas sp. | reverse complement strand
CTCACTGTTTTCAGTTAAATCCTTCTTGTTGATTGTCAGATACTTTGCTAGCCTCAAAGCAGGTGATTGCACTTGTTGATGCACTGCTATGGTGCTTTCAAAGGTCTTTCTGGTGCAGCTGTCATACATTTGCCATCACTTAGTCATACACTGCTCAATAAAAATGCATCGTTCACAAATGATTGCTCAGTTTTGATGCTTATGGCACCGGCTTTGCAATGACAAGTGTAAATAAAAGCAGCATTATTCATTGAATCATCATTTATCAATCACAGGGAGTTCGTATGTCAGGTGTTTTAACCATGATTCTGGCGGGTGGAGAAGGAACGCGTTTAGCGCCTTTAACCGGTATTCGTGCAAAACCAGCGGTGCCTTTTGGCGGTAACTACCGCATTATTGACTTTGTTCTTAACAACTTTGTTAATTCAGATTTCCTGCAGATATTTGTCATTACCCAGTTTAAATCACATTCTCTGATGAAACATTTGGGCCGAGCCTGGCGGGTGTCAGGTTTAACCAATCGCTTTATTGATCCTATTCCCGCGCAAATGCAGACTGGCAAGCACTGGTATTTAGGCACTGCCGATGCTATTTACCAAAACTTGCATCTGATCCATGGTCTGGACCCTGAGCATGTGTGTATCTTTGGTGGTGATCATATTTATAAAATGGATGTTCGGCAAATGCTGGATTTTCACCGGCAGCATGAAGCCAGTATGACGGTGGCGGCTATTCCTGTTCCTGTTGAGGATGCTCATCACTTTGGCGTCATTGAGGTGGATGAAAACGGTAAAATGATAGGCTTTGAAGAAAAGCCGACCAGCAACCCGAAGACGATACCTGGCCGGCCAGATCAGGTATTAGCCTCCATGGGGAATTATATTTTTGAGTCTAAATGCCTAGTGAGTGAGCTGGAAGCGGATGCCAGCGATGATAGCTCCAGTCATGACTTTGGTAAAAACATTATTCCTAAACTATACCCGGAAGGTAAGGTATATGTTTATGACTTTTCAACCAATGTCATCCGAGGTGAGCAGGATATTTCACGTGGATACTGGCGTGATGTCGGTACGATAGATTCGTACTACGAAGCCAATATGGATTTGATTTCGGTGATCCCACCCTTTGATATTTATAACCGGTACTGGCCACTTCGAAGTTATACGCCGCCGATGCCACCGGCAAAGTTTGTGCACGATGAAACCAACCGCACCGGGCAGGCCATCAGCTCTATGGTGGCTTCTGGTTGTATCATCAGTGGCTCCATCGTTTATCACTCCATTCTCGGCTATAACGTTCATGTGCACAGCCATGCGTATATTGAAAAATGTGTCCTGATGGGAAATAACGATATCGGCCGGGGGTGCCGTATTCGCCGCGCTATTATTGATAAGGACGTTCAGATTGCGCCAAACACCGTGATTGGGGAAGATATAAACTTGGATCGACAACGGTTTCATGTATCCGAAGAGGGTGTTGTTGTGATCCCTAAAGGCTCGCGTATAGGGTTTGATTAATGCGAATATTGATGTTGTGCAGTGAGTACGAAGGGCTGATTAAAACGGGCGGGTTAGCGGATGCGTGCCGGGGCATCACTAAAGCCTTGGTAGAAGCCGGTCATGAAGTGCAGGTATTGATCCCCAAGTATGCGACTTTGTATGCACTACCCAGCACACACTGGGAGTCGATCCATTTCGAGCTTGGTGCCCAGCCGTATGGCTGCGCCATTCGGCATATTAAGCAAGACGGTGTCGGTATTGGTTTGGTCGAGCATCATCAGTTTTTCCAACGCGCTCGACCTTATGATGATGGTGAGCAAGGGTATGCAGATAATCCGTTACGATTTGCGGTTTTCTGTAAAGCAGCTATTGAGTGGTGTCATCAACATCAATTCCAGCCGGATATCATTCACGGCCATGATTGGCAGACCAGCCTGGCGGCTGTGTATTTGCGTCAGGCGAAAATAAAAAGTGACTTTTTTCAGCAAACGCGGTTTGTATTTACCATTCACAATGGGGCTTACCAGGAAATTGTCTCTGCTGATTGGTATTCTCAGTTGGGGCTTCAACCGGACAGCAGGCCATTGAATCTGTTACAGCATGGTATAGAGGCCGCCGATAAAATAAATACGGTGAGCGAAGGGTACCGTGAAGAGCTGCTTTCTGAGCCTGCCGCAAATGGTTTAGCCGGCCTGTATCAGCAACGTGCCGCTGATTTTACCGGTATTCTTAATGGCTGTGATTATGGGCTATGGCACCCAGCGCATGATCGTCACCTGATCGCTCAGTATGACTGGCCAGATCTGGCAGGGAAAAAAGCCTGCAAAGATTGGTTACGTCAACAGTATAATCTGCCGCTTACTGAGGTCCCTTTATATGTCGCAGTAAGTCGCATCACCAGTCAGAAAGGTTTTGATTACCTGATCCCGGCTTTAGAGCAGTGGCTGGCACAGACATCGTCGCAAGTGTTATTGATGGGGACTGGTGAAAGCCGGTATACCAATGCTTTGTTTGCCTTGGCGGCGCGTTATAGCGACCAGTGTTGCTTTGTGATGGGGTTTGATGAACCGTTATCGCATCAAATCGAAGCTGCTGGGGATTTCTTTCTGATGCCTTCACTATTTGAGCCTTGTGGTCTGAACCAGATCTATAGTTTACGCTACGGCACGATACCGATAGTTCGAGCGACGGGTGGTTTAAAAGATACTGTGCAGCCATATCCGGCAGAAAATAGTACCGGTATACATTTTGAAAGACCTGACGAAAGCGATTTGATCCAGGCACTGCAACAGGCTGATCAGTTGTTTAACCAGCCCAAGCTGTATCGCGCGATGCAGCGGCGGGGCATGGCGAAGAACTTTAGTTGGCAACAGGCTGGTGAACAGTATCAGTTGCTTTATCAGAGTGCACAGCGTTTATGATGACAGACTGAGCGATATGCACAGTCGTTATGCAAGTAACCTGGGGATGATGCAGAATCAGTAGGCAGTCAAGGTATCTTCTGCTAGCCTTGCAGTTCATTGAAGCAATGTTTATGTTTCTGTCCCCGGGCTCTGGTTGATCATGAATGACTCAGTGCGACTTAGCGATACCAAGTCTCAACTGAGCAAGGATCAACTCAATAGTGAAGCGAGCTTAATGACAGTTTTCCTTGATGTGAGAAGGTTCGACCAATGGATGCAATCACGCTTTTAACAACACGACAATCTTGTCCACGTTTAACGGGGCCTGCCCCTTCTGGGGATGCGCTCGAGATCATTAAGCAAGCAGCATTAAGAGCGCCTGATCATGGGGCATTGCGGCCATGGCGTTTTATCATTGCGCAAGGCAAACATGCGTTAGGTCGTCTGGGAGATATTTTTGCAGAAGCTGCGGTCGAGGATGACCCAACCATTTCCAATGATTTACTGGAACGGGCTCGGCAGTTGCCGAGCCGGGCGCCGATGGTGATTATTTGCATAGCAAAGTGCAACGAGCAAGTGAAAATCCCTTTGCATGAGCAAATTCAGTCAGCCGCTTGTGCGGTGATGGCGATGCAGCAAGCTGCATTTGCGCAGGGCTTTGGTGGCATCTGGCGAACAGGTATGTACGCTGAAATGGATTTTGTTAAGCAATCTCTGGAGTTGGGGGAAGATGATGAAATTGTTGGTTTCTTGTATTTAGGCACGCCAGCCGTGCAAGTGCGAACCCGTCCTGGCCTTGACCCAGCGGAATATTTCAGTGAGTTTCAAGGCTCGTCCTAACAACCAATCTTCGTGATGCATAAAAACACCGCTCAATTGAGCGGTGTTTTTTGTGACACGGCACAGTACTTAAAACTCTGCACTACCTGGGGTTCTTGGGAAGGCAATCACATCACGAACATTGCCAATACCGGTGACATAGCTCACCAAACGCTCAAAGCCAAGACCGAAGCCAGAGTGAGGCACGGTACCAAAACGACGTAAGTCGCGATACCAGCTGTAGTCCTCTTTATCCAGCCCCATGTCCAGCAAACGCTGATCCAGGTTATCCAGACGTTCTTCACGTTGGCTACCACCGATGATCTCACCGATCCCCGGGGCCAGGACGTCCATAGCGGCTACCGTTTTGCCATCGTCATTCAAGCGCATGTAGAAAGCTTTAATATCTTTCGGATAGTTCTGCAGGATCACCGGGGCGCCGACGTGCTCTTCCGCTAAATAACGCTCATGTTCCGATTGCAAATCAATGCCCCACTCAACAGGGAAGTTGAACGTCTTGCCTGAATTTTGCAAAATTTCAATGGCGTCGGTGTAATCCATTCGTACAAAGCTGGAATCAATCATGCTTTGCAGACGGTTAATGGCTTCTTTATCGACCCGTTCAGCGAAGAAAGCCATATCATCAGCACGCTCAGAAAGCACGGCACTAAATACATACTTCAGCATATCTTCAGCAAGTTGAGCGATATCCGCTAAATCGGCGAAGGCTACCTCTGGTTCAATCATCCAGAACTCAGCCAGGTGACGACTGGTATTGGAGTTTTCAGCCCGAAAGGTTGGGCCAAAGGTATAGACTTTAGACAACGCACAGCAAAAGCTTTCTACATTTAACTGGCCCGATACCGTTAAAAAGGTCTCTTTGGCAAAGAAATCCCGTGAAAAATCAACCTGGCCTTGCTCTGTACGGGGTAAGTTCTCTAAGTCGAGTGTGCTGACCCGGAACATTTCACCGGCACCTTCTGAATCTGAAGCCGTAATAATCGGCGTACTGATCCAGTTGAAGCCTCGCTCATGGAAAAATCGATGAATAGCCTGCGCCAGGCAGTTACGAACCCGGGTCACTGCACCATTGATATTGGTACGTGGGCGCAGATGGGCGAACTCACGCAGATACTCCATGGAATGACGTTTAGGGGCCATTGGGTAGGTATCTGGATTTTCAACCCAGCCAACCACCTCAAGCTGAGTTGCTTGGATTTCAAATTGCTGCCCTTTACCCTCAGAGCGAGCAATGGTACCGGTGGCAATCACAGAGCAAGCAGTAGTCAGGCGTTTAACTTCATTCTCATAATTTGACAATTCAGCCGGAACCACG
>JAIUMG010000250.1 GCA_022565655.1 Alkalimonas sp. | reverse complement strand
ATCCAGCCGCAAGCTGCCATCAAGGTGTAAATGCAGATCGGCTTTAGGCATAGCGCGAATAAAATCAGCGGAATAATGAGGCACGGCATCATCCTTTTGCAACGAATGCTGTTAGTGTAGCCGGAAACCAGCGCTTGCTGAAAGAAAAAGGCCAGTGACGAATGCAGCTGGCCTTTTTTTATGCAATGGAACAAGCCTTACTGCATGGCGACCCAGGCCGCACACCAACCTTCGTTGGCAACCAGCTTGCCCGGGAAAATAGCGCAAGGACGCCACTCTGCATCTTCTCCCTGGATCAGATTGCAATTATGGCAATACTGGCCTTCAACCTCCGATTCGTGGGTATACTTCATCGCGACGGCCAGCGGGTCATCCAGCTTCAGTTTTTCAGCGGCGACGGCACGAAGGCTAACTCCGCCTAGAGTCATGCCAATCAAACCACCGGCCGATAATTTGAGAAACTGACGACGTTTTTCATTGGTATTAGACATAGTAAAACTCCTGCATTGTGAAAAAAAAATTTTTATTCTTCTTTAATAATACTGCACAAAGTCTGGCTTGGTTTTGATGCGGCACAACAAAACCTCAACAAACTGCACGATCAACAAGCCCTACTAGCTTAGTTGCTTTGTCGCTGAAACCCAAACCAGCATTGAGACTTAGTCTGGGTCACTCTACAATGAAGACCACTGAAATCTTTTGGAGTTTCCTAGTGCAGGTCGATCACAGTTATGCCCGCTTACCCCGCGCCTTTTTTCAGACCTGGCAGCCTAGCCCGGTTGCAGAGCCCGAGTGGCTAGCTTTCAATAAAGCTCTGGCAACGCAACTTGGCTTGCCCGAATCCTACTGGCGCAGTGCTGAAGGGCTGGCTGTTTTTGCCGGCAACCAATTACCTGAATGGGCCGAGCCGCTGGCGCAAGCCTATGCTGGCCATCAGTTTGGCCAGTACAACCCACGCTTAGGTGATGGCCGTGCCCTGCTATTGGCAGAAGTCATTGACTGTGATGGCAAGCGGTTTGATATTCAGTTGAAAGGTTCTGGCCCAACCCCGTTCTCCCGCGGAGGCGATGGTCGCTCCCCCATTGGGCCGGTGATCCGTGAGTACCTGGTTAGTGAAGCCATGCATGTATTCGGTGTGCCTACCACCCGGGCTTTAGCCGCGGTCACCACAGGTGAATCAGTCTATCGCGAAGATGCACAGCCTGGCGCAGTGTTCACCCGGGTTGCCAGTAGTCATCTGCGTATTGGCACTTTCCAGTATATTGCCGCTCAGGGCGAGCCAGATCATATCCAGCAACTGGCAGACTATGTCATCGAACGCCACTACCCTGACTGCAAAGAACAGGATAACCCTTACCTTGCTTTGCTTGCTCAGGTCATAAGCAAACAAGCGGAGCTGGTGGCGCACTGGATGCGGCTTGGCTTTATTCATGGCGTGATGAACACCGACAACACCAGCATCAGCGGTGAAACCATTGATTATGGCCCTTGTGCTTTTATCGATCAGTATCAGGCCGATAAGGTGTTTAGCTCGATTGACCGGCGCGGCCGCTATGCTTATAGCAACCAGCCACCGGTTGCTCTGTGGAATCTCGCCAGGCTGGCAGAAAGCTTGTTGTCCCTGATCGCCGACGATGAAAAACGGGCCGTTGAGCGAGCCACCGACGCCCTGCAACAGTTTCAGCCGCAGTACGAGGCGCTGTGGCTACAGCACATGAGCGCCAAGCTCGGTATCAGTCAGCCCAGCCCGGCTGACAAAGCATTGATTGATGACTATTTGCAGTTGCTACAGCAACATGAAGTTGATTTTACATTGGGCTTTCGTTACCTCAGTGGCGAGCTGCAGGGGAGCGCGGCCAACCAGGCCAGCGATTTATTTGCCCAACCTGAAGCGTTCAATAGCTGGCGCGAGCGCTGGTTAGCCCGCTTAGCTCTGCAGGGGCAGGATCATAAAGCGCTGGCTGTGCAGATGGATCAAGTCAACCCCCTGCTGATACCACGCAACCACCTGATTGCTAAGGCTATTCAACAAGCCGAACTGCATGGAGACTTAACGCTATTTAATCGACTGCATAAGGCCTGGCAAACGCCTTTCGCCGACTCAGCGGATGCCGACCTGACCGCTCCGCCAAAACCTGAAGAAGTCGTTCAGCGAACCTTTTGTGGTACTTAAAGTGGTAAAACTCAAAGGTCAACACGCTCTAAAATCTCGATTGGTGACTCAAAGTTTTGGTTAAATAAAACATAAGCACCAAAGATAACAGAAAGAGTGGCATCGCCGTCCCAAAAGCCAGAATAGGCTCATCTTCTATAGTTGGGAAAGCATAAGTTAAACTTATCGCAATAAAGTTATTCATGCTGTGGATTATAATTGCAGGCAATAATGACTTTGTTTTTAAGGTGATATAACAAAGGGCAATACCGAAGATCGTGGCACCTATAATGTCAGCATGCAGCACACCGAATAGAACTGAACTGATAAGGGCAGCTGGCCAAAATCGCAGTTTTTTCATCAGCACAAATAACAAGATCCCCCGAAAAATCATCTCTTCCCAAACTGAAGTGACTACGGTAATACTTATAATATCCACTGCAATGACCCAGGCAGGATAAGCTAAGGTGACTGGCTCAGCACTGTTAAAAATATAGCTTGCCAACCAGGTTGGCATCACATCTTTTAGCGGATAGTAAATGGCATCGTAACCAACTAAGGCGGAAAAGATGAACGTACCTCCCAGCATCAAACTGAGCAGGATCATCATATCCGATAGACCTTCACCAAAGGCTGCCCGAAAGCTTCCACACTTTTTGTGTAGTAAATAGATAAGCACTGAGCAAAAAATCAAATAAAAAATTCTATTCCAGCTCAGCGGCCAATACTCTTCTGACATTGGTAATGCAACATCATGAAAAGATTCTGATAGTAGTAAAGCGATCACCATAACAACTATCGAACTTGGGAGCCACCAAAGGCTGCGTTGTGAGTAGGTTGATTGTAGACCTTCCATTGTCCTCTCTTTTTTACTGCTGGCTATATACAAAAGTGTACCTTGGATCCCCTGAACATAAAAAAACCTGCCGCGTAGTTGCGCGGCAGGTTGATAAGCCAGTCAGGCCAGATTACTGGCCTTTGATCTCACTGCGGCCGTTGTAAACAGCTTTATCACCCAGCTCCTGCTCGATGCGCAGCAGCTGGTTGTATTTCGCCACCCGATCTGAGCGACACAGCGAACCGGTTTTGATTTGACCGGCAGCAGTACCTACCGCTAAGTCGGCGATAAAGGCATCTTCGGTTTCACCGCTACGATGCGAGATCACCACCGTGAAGCCAGCATCCTTGGCCATTTTAATGGCCGCCAGCGTTTCAGTGAGCGAGCCGATCTGGTTGAACTTGATCAGGATGGAGTTACCAATGCCTTCTTCAATACCACGAGTGAGGATTTTGGTGTTGGTGACAAACAAGTCATCGCCAACCAGTTGTACCTGGTTGCCAATCTTGGTGGTCAGGTCTTTCCAGCCTTCCCAGTCACTTTCATCCAGGCCATCTTCAATCGAGATGATCGGATACTTCTGGGTTAAGTCAGCCAAAAAGTCATTGAAACCGAATGAGTCAAAGCTTTTGCTTTCACCAGCCAGCACATACATGCCATCTTTGTAGAACTCAGTCGCCGCGCAGTCCAGTGCCAATGTAATGTCTTTATTCATCTCGTAACCGGCCGCTTTGACCGCTTCCACGATCACCGCCAAGGCTTCTTCATTGGATTTCAGATCGGGCGCAAAACCACCTTCATCACCAACCGCTGTATTCAAACCACGTTGTTGCAGTTCCTTTTTCAGCTGATGGAAGATTTCCGCCCCCATCCGCAGCGCTTCTTTAAAGCTCTTGGCACCAACCGGTTGGATCATAAATTCCTGAATATCGACATTGTTGTCGGCATGCTCACCGCCATTGATAATGTTCATCATCGGTACTGGCATGGAGTACTGGCCGGCGGTGCCGTTTAGATCAGCAATATGCTGATACAGTGGGATTTTTTTATCCGCGGCAGCAGCACGGGCTACGGCCAGAGATACAGCCAGAATGGCATTAGCACCCAGTTTGCTTTTGCTTTCGGTGCCATCCAGCTCAATCATGGCGCGATCGATCTCGGCCTGATTCTGGGCATTTTTACCCAGCAGAGCCGCTTGGATAGGCCCATCAATATTGGCTACAGCTTGCGTGACCCCTTTGCCCAGATAGCGACTTTTATCACCATCACGTAACTCCAGAGCTTCACGTGAACCGGTTGAGGCACCGGAAGGTGCGCAGCCACGGCCCATAATGCCATTGGTTAAAATTACATCCGCTTCCACGGTTGGGTTGCCACGAGAATCAATAATTTCCCGAGCGATGATTTTTGCAATGTCAGACATAATTTAATTCCCTGTATAAAGCAAAAAGGCCGTGTTTCAAAAGCACGGCCTGTTTAAGTTAATCGCGTTGTTGTTTCTGATACTGAAAGGTGGCCGCCACAAAGCCTTCAAACAGCGGGTGGCCATCCCGAGGCGTCGAGCAGAACTCCGGGTGGAATTGGCTGGCGACAAACCAGGGGTGTGTAGGGATTTCAATCATTTCAACCAGCTGGTTGTCGGCAGATAATCCGGATACCACCAGACCTGCTTCTTTTAATTGAGGTAAGAAATGATTATTCACTTCGTAGCGGTGACGATGACGCTCCTGAATGACATCCTTGCCATAAATGGCACGAGCTTTGGTGTTGTCTACCAGGTTACAGGCCTGACTACCCAACCGCATGGTGCCACCTAAATCAGAGTTTTCAGAGCGAACTTCTACCGCGCCGTCGGCATCCAGCCATTCGGTGATCAAGCCAACCACCGGGTGGGTGCTGGCTTTATTAAACTCAGTGGAGTGAGCATCACTCATACCAGCCACATGGCGGGCAAATTCGATCAAAGCGACCTGCATGCCCAAACAAATACCGAGATAAGGCACATTGTTTTCGCGGGCATACTGAGCGGCTTTAATTTTTCCTTCGACACCACGCTCACCAAAACCGCCCGGCACCAAAATACCATCCAGGCCAGATAAAAT
>JAIUMG010000249.1 GCA_022565655.1 Alkalimonas sp. | reverse complement strand
TTTAAAGAAAAAGAACAAGCGGTGGTCGCCGATGTTCCTGTTGGCTTATTGCCTCTAACCAAAGAGGGGTTGCAACAGCAATTGGAGCAAGCCGGTTATGGCCGTTGCCAGCTGGTGCCGGAACAAATCAAAAACTTGCTGGCGCATTACGAACAAGACCAACAAAAAGTGAAAGAGAAGCTGGTTGCCCCTGGTGCTAAAGTGCTGACCTACACGGTGGCAGAAAAAGTCCCCGCTGAACTGAGCTTTTCGCTTGCCGAGGATAAGATGTCGGCGACAGCACATATTGTGGCTGCTTATGGTGGCGAGCCAGTCTCTGCCAATGCTCTGGTCAAAGCGGCGCAAAAAGAAGGTATTGTCTTTGGGTTTATCAAAAACAATATTATTCAACTAGTCTCTCAAGCCAGTAAAGCAGATGCCGGTGCTAAGTTGAAGCATGTGATTGCTCAGGGGCGAGGCATTCAACAAGGCGAGAACTCACGATTTGAAGCCTTGATCCCATCGATGGAAAGCCGTCGTAATCGGCCGGTGGTCAATCGTGATGATAAAAAAGCCGATTTACGAGATTTTGGTGTGATCCCATCCATTGCTCCAGGAGAGCCTCTGATGCGCCGCCATCCGCCTACGCTGGGTAAAGAAGGCATGACGGTGACTGGTGAGCCCTTACCTGCGATGCCCGGCTTAACCATTGAGTGGAATTTGGGAGAGGGTGTCGGGCTGTCCGCCGATGATGCAGACTTGCTGCAAGCGACCAAAGATGGCCTGCCGCGCGTCATTGAATCAGGGGCCACGGTTGATGATGTTTTTACTGTGAAACAAGTCGATAACAGTACCGGCCATATTATATTTAAAGGCTCTGTGGTGGTGAGTGGGGATGTGGCTGAAAGCATGAAAATCATTGCTGGCGGCAATATTTTTGTTAAAGGCTTTGTTGAAGGTTTGCTACTGGAAGCGGGCGGCAACATAACCATTGGCGGGGCGGTGATCGGGCATCAGCTATCCAATCCTACGACAGATAGTGACTACAGTACAACCATTAAAGCGGGCGGCGATGTGCAGTGCAATATGGCTCAGTACGCTCGCTTTTATTGTGGCGGCAACCTCTATGTGAACAAGCAGCTGGTGCACAGCTGTGCTGATGCTCATGCCATTTATGCTGGCCCCGAAGACAAGCCAACAGGAAAGTTGATTGGTGGTAGCTTTTATCTTGATAAAGGGGTTTATGTCGGCAGTTTAGGGGCTTTATCGACCAGTTCTGTGCTGATTAAAGTCAACCGCTTAACGGACCCCATTGTCGAAAAGCAAGACGTATTGCGCGCTAGTGTGACGGGGTTAAAAACCGACATGGCAGGCGTGAAAGAAAAAATTGATCAATTTAAAAAGCTGGATGGCAGCCCTGCTATTGAAGCGCGCTTGAAAGAGTTGGCTGATGAGTTTGAAGAGTACCGGCGGACGGCTTCAGAACTTATTGCCGATATACGACTGCTGGAAGAGCAACGCAAGACTATACTTGCTCAGGCCGAAGTGATTGCTCGAAATGAACTGTTTTCTGCGGTCGAAGTACACTTTGATAAAGAGGTGGTTCGAAGCCGAAGAGAGTATGGCCCTTCTAAAATACACCTGGTCTCTGGTAAAGCTGAAATCGAACCTTTGTAATGGCCCGAAACTTGCTGTTTCCTTTTAACAGAACCCGCTATACAGAGTGGCCTTACGAAAGCAGAGGCAACTTTGTAAGCACGGTTTAATGAATCGGGACACAAGGCTGGACTATCATGATGAAACCGTTTTCCTTGCTAATTATTCTGTTAGCAGGTCTTTTGCTGGGGTGTGGGGATAAAGGCGAAGAAGCCTCAGCGCTTGTCAGTGTGAATGCGGGGGCTGATCTTGAGATCATCGCTGGTCAAAGCTTTACCCTACGTGCTCAAGGCGATCCGACCGGCGGTGAGTTTAGCTGGCGCCAATTATCTGGGCCTGAAATCAATGGTTTACCTGCATTGGGCGCTGAGCTGCAACTCGATTTACCCACTGAGATGACCGAGGCATTGCTGGTGTTTGAAGTCGAGTATCGTCTGGACGATGGTCAGGTGGTCAGAGATCGGCTGCAGGTTCGTGTGGTTCCTCGCGTATCTTCGCCTGTCGCTTTAATTCAAAGCTCTGTGGCACCTGGTACCCCTCTGGCTACCGGTGAATTGCTGGTTCTTAGTGGTGACGATTCATTTGATCCAGAAGGGCAGACTCTTTCCTTTCACTGGCAACAGCTTGCAGGCCCGTCTTCCTGGTTACCGGAATCATCCAATGCTACTGAGTTGATGCTAAAAGCGCCATTGCTTGCTGATGCAGGTCATTTTCGTTTTGAGCTGACGGTCAGTAATGCGGCTGGTTTAACCGATAGTGCAGATATTGAGATCACAGTGCAGGGCAATTCGAAGGGCATCTATGCGGATGCGGGGCCTGATCGGTCGGTCATGGAGTTTCGTCGGGTCCAGCTTGATGGCCAGCATTCAGCCTCATTATTTGGTGACGTGACTTGCCAGTGGCAGCAAATGGCTGGTGCCGCGATTGATATAACTGAACCTAGCTCTTGTCAGACCGATTTTATTGTACCGGACAGTCGCCAACAGCCCCAGATAGAACTGCAACTTCAGGTGCAGGATAGCCGGGCTGAAACCGATAGCACTTCTTTACTGCTGACGGTGTTAAGCTCTCGTTTGCATTTTATGGTGGATACTGGACAGGATCGCTGTTTCGATCTGATTGGTGAAATCGATTGTGAAAGTCAGAGCTTCCCGCGACAGGATGCAGATTATGGCCGGGACTCAGTCAGTGCTTTTCTGAATAAAATTGGCCAGGGCCGAGCAGGCTTTGATTTTAGCAAGTTGGATCAGTTTGGCGATGAGTTGCCTCGTTCAGCCACAGAATTTTCTTGCCTAAGAGACAATGTGACAGGGTTAATATGGGAGTTGAAGCAGCCCGCTTCGTCTTCTGTAGCCAGTGCTGATTTGCGCGCAGCGTCCAATAGTTATAGCTGGACGTTGAGTGAGGATGGCAATGGTGGCCAGGCAGGTGAAGCTGCAGAACCGATGAGTTCATGCCCGAGCACAACCAATTGTGGCACGGAGCAATACATTGAAGAAGTGAATGCCAGTTTATATTGTGGGGGGGCTAACTGGCGCTTGCCAACGGTGACTGAGCTGAATACGCTGTTGGATTTTGGCGGTGCAGGCACCCTGGACGCATCATTGTTCCTGCATGAAGCTGACCCGGCGGAGCTTGGTCATCTGTATTTCTGGACGCAACAAACCAGCGCCGAAGGTGGCGGTGGACACTCAGCCTGGGTGATTGATATGCACGATGGCAATGATAATTCGTTGCCCAAGCGAAGTGATAGCCGCGCCTATGTTCGTTTGGTTCGAAGCCCTTAAGGAGGACAACACAATGAAAATCAGCCTATGCTGGTGGTTGCTGCTCCCGATGGGAGTGCTGGCTCAGCAGCAATGCTATGAGGACATTACTCGCTCAACTGAGCCAGAGCAGTTTATTCCCCTGGCTCAGGGTCAGTTGTTGCATCAGGCAACCGGATTGATTTGGCAGCGCTGCCTGTATGGTCAGCAATGGCATGAGTCTGAGGGCAACTGCAGCGGTGAACCTGTTCGATTAAGTTGGTCAGAAGCACTTCTGATGAGTGTTTCGGCAGGCCAGGCGGGGCAGACCGAATGGCGCTTGCCTGATGTAAAAGAAGCGATGAGTGTGGTGGAGCGACAATGCGTTGACCCAGCGATAGATATCACATTATTTCCAGCGGCAAACAGTGAAAACCTCTGGACCAGCACAACCAGTGCAGGGCAGGCTGCCGAGGCCTGGGCCATCGCCATGTACAGCGGCAAAAATAACTTAAAGATGAAAGAGCAGCAGCTCTACGTTAGGCTGGTCCGTTTTTCCGATGAGTAGGGCCAGAGTCCATTTTGTTTTTGAGCTGGAAGGACTACACTATTCGTTAGTCGCTAAAATGTTTTGCTGTGTAGGTACATGATCAATGCGTGCTTTGTTGTTCGTTTTTTTATTCTTTTCTGTTGGTCTGTTTGCCCGCGAATGCAATATGGGGTTTGGTTATGGTTTGCTGATTTCACCGGCAGAAATCCGAGTGATGGATAACAACCAGACCATGATGCAGATCAATCATGATTCGCAGTTATTTATCCAGGGTGAATGGTTGGAGCTGACAGAAGAGGAAACGGCTCTGGTCACCGAGTACAGTCAGGGCTTGCGTAAATTTGTGCCTGAAATTGTTGGTATCGCTGTGGATGGAGTCGAACTGGGCTTGTCTACCATGGAGCGAATGTTATCTGGGGTAGGTAGTCGCTCGCAACAAGCCGAATGGAATGACTTAATCCGGGAAACCACCTTTCAATTGCTCTCTCGCTTTGTACGCAGCGGTGATCACTTTTACCTAGCGCCGCAGAGCCTGAATGAGCTGGAACACTTTTTAAATGGCGAGTTAAAGCCTCAGTTGAATAATCTGGCACGCCACTCGTTTGGCGCCGTTTGGGAAGCCTTACGAGATGCCTTGCAACATACCGATGCCAACTTTGAACAAACCGACCCACAAGACTGGGATGCTGTTGGGCATTTGGTTGATCGGATCAATACCGGGCTGGATGAAAAAGCCAGCTTACTGGAAGAAAAAACAGCTCTGTTTTGTCAGCGTTTGATTGAGTTAAACGAGATAGAAAGTCAGCTGCAACAAAGCCTGCCTGCATTAATGGCTTACGATGTGGTGGTAGAAAAATAAACAGGTGGTGTTTTAAGCCCCACCTGTATCTTCGTCAAGTATCAGCCGAAAACCATTGTTGCGATGACGTATTTTGACATCGTGGCTATCGCGGTAGGTGGTTGTCAGCTCTTGTGGCGTCGACAGCCAGGCGCCACCGCGCCGCACCCGTCGCACGCAGTTACCGGTCAGCCTTGGTTCGGTCGTCGTTGCCGCTTGCTGGTAGTCTGAGTTCCAGCAATCCTGAGTCCACTCCCAAACATTGCCGTGCATATCGTACAAGCCATAGGCGTTGCTGCTATACGACATAACGGGTACAGTGCCGCTCATTTGAGTGCCAC
>JAIUMG010000248.1 GCA_022565655.1 Alkalimonas sp. | reverse complement strand
AAGCGATTTTATCGGCGATGCGTGATGTTGCCAGACAGCATACCAGCGTGGTGATTGCACATCGGTTATCCACTATCACGGATGCAGATTGTATTGTGGTATTGCGTCAAGGTCGTGTGGTGGAGCAGGGTACACACCAACAATTGTTGGCCAAAGCAGGGGAATATGCTGGTTTATGGCAGCAACAGTCGCAGAAAAAATAAACATGCCCTAGCGCAAAGGGATAGCGAAAAGTCGACATGGATTGGGTTCACTTACAGGTAAGGAGTTGATGATGCCAGGCCCACTACAAGGTATAAAAGTACTGGATCTAAGCCGTATTCTGGCCGGGCCTTGGGCCAGTCAGGTGCTGGCTGATTATGGTGCAGAGGTCTGGAAAGTAGAAAAACCTGGTGAGGGGGATGATACCCGGCGTTGGGGGCCTCCATTTTTAAAAGATACCGAAGGCCATAACACCGGTCAGTCGGCCTACTTTTTATCAGCGAATCGTGGCAAAAAGTCATTGTGCATTGATATCCAAACGCAAGCTGGCCAGCAGCAAATCAAACAGTTGGCACGGCAAGCTGATATTGTGCTGGAAAACTACAAAGTGGGAGGGCTTGCCAAGTACGGGCTGGATTACCCCAGTCTGAAAGCTCTGAATCCATCTTTGATTTATTGCTCTATCACTGGCTTTGGCCAGACCGGGCCTTATGCTGACCAAGCGGGGTACGATGCGATGATTCAGGCCATGGGTGGTTTGATGAGCATTACCGGTGAGCCGGATACTCATCCAGGTGGTGGGCCACAGAAGGTTGGCGTTGCAGCGGCTGACTTGATGACGGGCATGTATGCCGTTACTGCGATACTGGCCGCCTTGCACCATCGCCAGCATAGTGGCGAAGGCCAACAGATTGATCTGGCTTTGTTCGATACGCAAGTTGCCTGGTTAGCCAATCAAGCTGCGAATTATTTGGTCAGTGGCGAGGTGCCGGGCCGGTTGGGTACCGCTCATCCTAATATCGTACCTTACCAGGTGATGCAGGTGCAGGATGGTTTTATCATGCTGGCGGTTGGCAACGATGCACAATTTCAGCGCTGTTGTCAGGTACTCGGTTGTGCCGAGTTAGCTTTTGAACCACGCTTTTCCAGTAACAGCAACCGGGTACAACATCGTGAGCAGTTGATTCCACTTTTGGCTGGCTATTTACTCAAGGACACGGTAGCTCACTGGGTGCAAAAGCTGAGCAAAGCTCAGATCCCTTGTGGGCCTGTCAATGATCTGGCGCAGGTGTTCCAGCATCCGCAGCTACAAGCTCGTGAGATGCAGTTTGAGTTGCAGCACCCCAAAGGGTACCGGGTTCCCATGGTGGCCAATCCGGTGAAGTTCTCTGCCACGCCACTGAGTTATTCGCTGGCGCCACCAGAACTTGGTGAGCACACCGAGCAGCTTTTAAGCAAGCAGCTCATGAAACAACATAAGGCCCCACGAAAGCTCTGATATTTATTTCATTTTTGTAAGTACAATTTCATGCAGATAAATGGATAAGCATGATTTTCGATCTGGCAGCAATATCTGGGAAAAGAGGGCGCCAGGGATCATCTTTCGGTAAGTAATAATTTAGCTTTGCATCATTTAAAATCCGTGCTAACTTTTAATTTCGGCAAGGCAGATGAAAGTCTGCTCACGCAAAACTATGGGCCTAACAGTGAGAACTTACGGCTGCCAGGTTGCAATTTCGATTGTTTTGGCAGCACGTATAAAAGGATGATAACGTGCATAACACCAAAATAAGCTCCATTACCCCGCTGCTTAACTGCGGCAAATATTACCCCAATACTTACTTAAACTTTATGCTGACTAAAGCTTTATGGCTATGGTCTGGTACATCTTAGCTTGTCGCCTATAAGCCACTTTCCCATTTGGACTCATGACAACGAAATAAATCGTATGAGGTTTTATTGGTTCAGTCACAATATAAATGTATAAAAAATAAGGGGTTTTAATGCAGTTATTCAATCCGGTGCCCGTATTTTTCTCCATTGGTTTTGCGATCAGCCTACTTGTTGGATGCGGCAGTTCAGATCCTGAGTTTGATATCACAGTAAGTTCGACCGGCTCTGGAACCGTATCTCCGACGACTCAGCAGGTTAAGCAGGGTAGAAACACGCAATTTACAGTAACACCTGCAGCCGGTCATCAAGTGATCAGGGTTACCGGCTGTGGTGGTCAGTTAACCGGTACCAGCTATGCCATTTCATCTGTTCAGGGTAATTGTCAGGTCAATGCCGAATTTGCACCCATTATGAGTGTGTCAGTCTCAAATGTGCCAGATGTGATGGATGAGCAAAGCAGTGGAACTATTTCACTGGATATCAGCAACCCTTATGGCATGGTTCGCCTGGATGTGAATGCATTGGATGGCGCTGAATGGGTCACCATTGAGAGCTCCGTACAAGATAAAATCATCTCCATTGAAGTCGCAGAGCTGTTTCAGGAGCACAGCCTAACTCTATCCATAGTGGTTGGCGATGATTCGCCTGCTCAATCAGTAGCGAAGCAGGTGACGATACCATTGCGTAACAGCTCTGCACAGCACCGTCTCGAATTCCTGCAGTATTTAGCGACAAAGTTTGCGTTTGAAAATATAGACCCGGATAACTTCAACCCCGCCACACTTGCCGCAGATAAAACGCTCGTGGCAAAACGCCTGTACCGCGTTGCTCAAATGGGCGGTTTTATGTCGTCATCAGCTTATGAAGCCCTGACCCAACAGACGCGAATAGCGATGTTCGATACCAATGTTGATGTGCTACTGAATATTGAGTTCATAGCAAAAGCCCTAGAGCGTGATTACAACGAGCAAACCGTTGATGAGACAGAGCTCGCTGAGACTACGAGTATGTTAGTAAAGGATCTGGCTGTTCTGGTGACCCCATATCGGCAGAAAGTTGAGTTGATTGCCAATCATTTACCTGAGCAGATGGTGCCAGACATATCAGCTGACACCTATTATTTCACCACCAACCCTGCCCGAATGTCGCTTTATGTTGGTAACCCGAAATTTGGACAACAGACCGATGATGGCTGGCGTTTTAATGATGCCTATAGCTTTTTAAGTTTTTTAATGGATTAGGCTGCGTCCGGTCAGTAAGCAAAGAATGATAAGCGAGGTTTTTATGTCGTACTCCATGGTTGGTCTCTCTATGGCGGTGGTGATGAGCGTATACAGCGGGTCGGCTAGTAGTGAAACGACAGTGCGTTTAGTGGTGGAACATTTGCCAACTGTCCAAATGGTATCAGCGCAATCAGCCGGGCAAGTTTCACAACGCTGCATACCAACCCCCGATCATCAGGGGGAGTGGTGTTTGCCCCTTTCAGGCGAAACAGCACCTATGATCATGTCGCAATCGGTTCGTCAGCGCCAGCAATCAACAGCTCAGGCATCTACCCGGGGCCAATTCAGTGTGGTCGAACTCGATTTACAAGGTTGGCCTGTGGATGTGGCCATTGAGGCCATTCAATCATCGAACTGGTATGGCACGGTAGAGCCAGACGTTATTGTACAGACTGGTCCTATTGAGCCCCGACTTGCTTCAGCTGCTGGCTGGAGTGCTGGTTCTGGTGCGGTGAATGACCCAGTGTTTGATGAGCAGGGCTTTTATTTTGGCAATAAGCCAATCACTCGTTATGGCCGATACTTCAGCACCTATCACGATATTTTAGGGGCTTGGTCCATGGTGAGAAACCCAGAAAAAGTAGTTGATGTGATTGTATTGGACTCTGGGTTTTATCTGCATTCTGACATTCACTACGACTATGGTTTGTCCTTTGTTGAAGTCAACAATCAGCAACGGTCAAGCCAGTTTCTCGAAGATGAATTTAGAGATGGCTTTTGCAACCCACATGGCCTTGTGGTTTCAAGTGTAACAGCTGCGGGGATCAATAATGGTGATACCATGGCCGGTATTGTGAATGACATTCGCCTGCATGCAGTGCGCGTGATGGATTGTAATACCGGAAGTATGTTCGATGTTAGTGAGGCGCTTAAATGGGTTGCTGGTAATGAATTTTATGATGGAAATGGTGATTTATTGCCGGCCTACCAAGGTGAACCTGGGGTGATTAATCTGAGTCTATCTGCTCATTTTGGTGGTGGTTGCCCTCATTACCTGCAATCAAGCATCAATGAGGCCACTGACGCTGGCTTTGTGATTATCGTGGCAGCAGGAAACAACACCAAGGAGGCGGCTGAATACATTCCTGCTGCTTGCGATAACGTTATCACGGTTGGATCTTTGGATGAGCGGCAAAACCTAGCCAGCTTTAGTAATTTTGGTGATGCTATTGATGTCATGGCTTTAGGTGAGGAGGTTGTGGCATTACACACCTTAAGTGATTATGTTTTCTCATCAGGGACCAGTGTTTCGGCACCTATCGTATCAGGCCTGGTTGCTTTGGGCATGAAAGACTTGGCAGGTAGTTGGCAGCCTGAGTGGTTCACTCAGGCGCTCACTGCATCGTCCAAATCTATTGATGATAGCAATGGTGATTGCGCTTCGAAAGGGTGCGGCTATGGCAATGTCAACGCATCTGGTTTTATTCAGGCTCTTCGGGCCGTATCCGAAGGGACATTAAGTACAGCAGAGCCTGCCTTGGCAGTTATCCCGGAGGATGAGCATGATTGGTATATCAGCCATTTTGGCCAAGACATCCCTTTTTGTGAGCTGACTCGCCTACAGTTTTTAGGCGGTAAAACACCGCTTGGCCAGTATGTCCTTTATCGCCAAAGCCATGGGCAGACGAACTCACAACCCGATGGTGTGTTTTACGATGGAGATGTCGTGATAGCGCAAGGTGCAATTGATCCAAGCAATAGCGAGTATTTCTTCAAGGACTGTCCTGTAGGTGAGGTCTACTGCGACGGTCCTTTGCAGCCAATTAGTACGATCGGTATGAACACCAAGTTGGCTGCTTGCCAATGATTACGATAGATGAGCAGTTCGCATGGAGTAGGTTGGAAAAACGAAATTGCAAGCCAATAGCCGCTGAACAAGCTCTGAGCTGAATGTAAGTGGCTGATTGGTAAGGCCTGAGACTTCCCGACACCTTTTATGGTAAAAATGTAACTAAGAC
>JAIUMG010000247.1 GCA_022565655.1 Alkalimonas sp. | reverse complement strand
CTACCTCGCCTTCTGGCTCTTTTTCCAATAGCAGGGCATTGTCCTGATCGGCATTCAGCCCTTGTTCCATCCGGGCCTGTGAGCCAAAACCCAGCCAGCTGAAGACACAAGGCGGTGGCCCTAGTTCAGCAATAGCCAGCTTGATCCAGCTTTGCGTCAGTGCGTCAGTGACGGTGGTCAACACATGGCTGGCTTCATGCGCTGGTACTTGCTGAGTGCTGAGGCTGCGACTCAAGTGCTCTATCTGGCTGGCGCATTGCAAAATACCCTCTGCAGTGTGCTGGCGGTGGATTTCACCAATCAGGTACACAGGGTGGTCTTGTTGCGCACGAATCACATCCGTTGCCGTGATCATGCCAAAAATATGCTCGTCCTTGAGCACGGGCAAATGGTGAATATTGTGCTGACTCATCAGTTGCACGGCTTCAAACAAATAGGCGTGCAAATCAATGGTATGGGGTTGTTTCGTCATTACGTCGGTAACGGCAGTATCAGCAGCAGGTAAGGCTTCGGCGACTACGCGGCTGCGTAAATCGCGATCGGTGATAATACCCACCAGCTTTTTATCGTGCTCGACCAGCAGGGATGAGACCCGATGCTGTGTCATCATGGCGGCAGCTTCCTGCACCGAGGCATCCGGCTGAATACTGACTTTTCGGGCTTTGGCGACATCGCTGATCTTCAGGGTAAACCGATCGGTTGATTGCGCTTTGTACTGATGCAGCCGACGGGCAAATAAGCGCTGGAAGAATAAATCAATGTTCTTGAGCTGATAGCGAAAGTGATGGAACCCCTCAGCAGGCAGCCAGTAGACCAGGCCGTCTTCTTCACAGAGCAGGGTGTCTTTATCATGCAGATCGGTTAGCAGTTGCTGATAACCGTAAAAATCGCCGGTCTGCAACTTGGTAAGAAGTTGTTGCTGGTCGCTGTAGAGTGAGAACACCCCGGTACGAACAATCATCAGCCGTTGGCTGTCGGTGTTCACTTCTTCACCAGCACGAAAATAGTATACCGACATTTGCCGGGCCAACATCTGCCGTTGATCGGCATCGAGCTGATCAAAAGGCGTGGTTTGGGCCAGAAATGCAGTGACTTCGGTAACTTCCATCGCTTTTAAACCTGAGGCAACATAGCCACAACCATAGCAAAGCGATAGCAGGCAGGCCAGACGACTTTAGTCGAAGTAATGCGCCTAACCGGTGCATAGCGAAATAACTATAGCCTTTTATGACAATGGCTTAGCGGCACACCTGTAGCATTGGGTCTTCAGGTGCAAGAACATACCACTCGCTGGACAGGGCTTCACCTTGGGCAGGTAAATGCAACTGTTCGTGATAATCTGCCCGGGCTTGCTGGCGGCAGTGGATCACCGTGGTGATTTTTCTGGCGGCCATACGGCGCTCAAACAGATACAGGTTCAGTCGAACCAAATCCGGGTTGTGCTCGTTATGGCTGGCATTCTTCAGATCGGCGGCAATAAAACGCAGTGTTTGCGGAAAAACGTAACTCCATGGACGCCAGAAAGCGGTTTGTTCGGCAGTGCGTACCACGTCAACACCCGGAGGTAGCAGTGTTTTCTGATGCTCGAACCAAGTGTACTCGGTGTAGATCTGAAAGCTCAACATACCGACGCCAGCTGCAATTGGTATCCACCAGGTTGCGAGCTTTTTACGGCTTAAAAAGCGTAAGGTCAGGGCGATGCCTGCGGCCCCCATACCGGCGAAAATTGTGGCGATAAATTCCCAGAACATGGTTACCTCTCGAATAAAAAAGGGCTTTCCTGCCGGAAAGCCCGTGTTTGAACTTAGTACTCTAGCACAACAATGTGCATGGAGTTAGTGACCAGTAGCTTCACCGGCCCCCCGAGGGAAACGGACACTTTCGACCAGGTCCTGGATCTCTTGTGGCGGTTCTTCTGTTAGGCTGGAAACCGTGAAGGCAACAGCAAAGTTAATCATGGCACCCACCGCACCAAACGACAGTGGTGAGATACCAAATAACCAGTTGGCTTCGACATTGGCAAAGGTGTTGGTTCCAGGAATAAACAACCAGCCCAGGTACAGGAAGATGTAAACCACCGTGCTGATTAAGCCAGCCAACATACCCGCAATCGCCCCTTTGCTGTTAATACGCTTGGAGAAGATCCCCATCATCAGAGCCGGGAAGATAGAGGCCGCTGCGATACCAAAGGCTAAGGCGACCGTCTGAGCAGCGAAACCAGGCGGATTTAACCCGAGCCAGGTAGCAACCACAATGGCGACCCCCATGGAAATACGCGCCGCCATCAACTCACCTTTATCGCTGATATTCGGGTTGATGGAGCCTTTGATTAAGTCGTGACTGATGGCCGAGGATATGGCCAGCAATAAGCCTGCAGCAGTAGACAGTGCAGCAGCCAGACCACCTGCTGCAATCAAGCCGATAACCCAGCCTGGCAGGTTGGCAATTTCCGGGTTCGCCAGTACTAAGATATCGTTGTTTACTTCTAACTCACTTCCTGCCCAGCCACGCTCAGCGGCAGTTGCTGCAAACTCCTGGCCTTTTGGATCGGATAGATTGTCGTTATACATCTGGATACGACCATCAGCATTTTTGTCGTTAAAACGGATCAGGCCAGTATTTTCCCAGGTGCGCATCCAATCCGGGCGTTCGGCATAATGCAGTGCTTCAGCGGTTGGGCCATCTGGATAAATAGTGGTCATCAGATTTAACCGAGCCATAGAAGCAACGGCTGGAGCTGTTAAATACAGCAAAGCGATAAACACCAAGGCCCAACCGGCAGACCAGCGCGCATCGGCGACTTTTGGCACCGTGAAGAAACGAATAATAACATGCGGCAAACCAGCCGTTCCGATCATCAGTGATAAGGTAAACAGCACCATATTCAGTTTGTTGTCTACATCCGCAGTGTAGTCCTGGAAGCCCAGATCACGTACCACTTCATCCAGCTTTTGCAGCAACGGCATGCCAGATTCGGTATGCGTTGAGAACAAGCCTAATGGTGGGATCGGGTTACCTGTCAGTTGCATGGAGATAAAGACTGCAGGAATGGTATAGGCAATGATTAAAACCACGTACTGAGCCACCTGGGTGTAGGTGATACCTTTCATGCCGCCCATGACGGCGTACATGAACACCACTACAGCAGCTATCATTAGTCCGGTATCATTTTCCACCTCTAGGAAGCGGGAAAAGGCCACACCAGCACCAGTCATCTGACCGATAACATAGGTCACCGACGCAATGATTAAGCAGGCCACAGCGACCAAGCGCGCCCCTGTGCTGTAAAAGCGATCGCCAATAAAGTCTGGCACGGTAAATTTACCGAACTTTCTCAGGTAAGGCGCCAGCAACATGGCAAGCAGCACATAGCCACCAGTCCAGCCCATCAAAAAGCTGGAATTGGCATAACCACCAGCCGCAATCAGGCCAGCCATGGAAATAAAGGAAGCAGCGGACATCCAGTCTGCAGCGGTCGCCATGCCGTTCATGACTGGGTTGACGCCACCGCCAGCTACATAGAACTCTTTGGTGGAACCGGCACGGGCCCAGATGGCAATACCAATGTAGAGCGCAAAGGATGCGCCGACGAAGATTAAGTTAATGGCAAACTGACTCATGGCGTTATTCCTCGTCCAGGCCGTATTCTTTATCCAACTTGTTCATTCTCCAGGCATAGAAAAAGATCAAGGCGATAAAGGTTAAGATGGAACCTTGCTGGGCAAACCAAAAGCCCAGATCTGTGCCACCAATTTCGATTCCGCTCAATAAGGGGCGAAACAGGATACCGAAGCCGTACGATACCAACGCCCAAATCAGCAGGCTGACGATAATCAGCCGGAGATTTGCTTGCCAGTACGCAGCAGCACTTTTTTTCTGCTCTACCATGGTTGTGCTCCCATTGTTGTATTTTTGTTCACTTTGGACAGTCTTAATCTAGCAGCGGATGGAAATAGCGAAAGCCCGACTTTAGTCGAAGCAAGTGCGGTTACTGGTGCTCAGCAGTTGACTTTCAGTGTGGTTCAGCCAAGAGTATGAGAAGGAAAATAACCTGGAGATTATGCAGTGGCAGCCTGGACGGTAGCATTATTGGCTTTGGCCTATGTAGGGGGCTTATTTTGGATCGCCAACTGGGGCGAGCGTCATGCCGACGATCGTCTGATACGAAAGTATGGCGGCTTGATTTATAGCCTGGCATTGGCTGTATATTGTACCTCCTGGACCTATTATGGTGCCGTTGGGACGGCTGTCACCCAAGGCTGGGATTACATTCCGATTTATTTGGGCCCCTTGTTGCTGTTTCTGTTTGCGCAGCCATTCTTGTTTAAGCTGCTGTACGTCACAAAAAAACACAATGTCACCTCCATTGCTGACTTTATCTCTTCCCGCTATGGCAAGCGTCGAAATATTGCTTTGTTGGTGGCTTTGATTTGCTTGGTGGTGGTGGTGCCTTATATATCGTTGCAATTAAAAGCAGTGGCCAGCTCCTACCAGGTATTGCTTGGCGAAGATTTTAGTGTGGGTCAGGTCCGTTGGTATCAGGATAGTGCGCTGCTAAGTGCGGTAGCGATGGCGTTTTTTGCCATTTTGTTTGGTACGCGTAAAGTCCATCTGACCGAACAAAACCGTGGTGTGATGGTCGCGATAGCCTTTGAGTCGGTAGTGAAACTCTTTGCCTTGTTAATGCTGGCGGGCGCCGTGTATGTATTTATATTGGATACCGAGCAATCCGCCTTGCAACGCTTTATCGAGCATGCTTCCGTGCAGCAGGAGCAAACCAACGGCAGTGGCTGGGTAGGCTTTATTACCAAAACGGTGCTGGCGACTGCTGCGGTGTTCTTGTTACCGCGCCAATTCCATGTGGCTTTCGTTGAAAACGTATCCAGCCAGCACCTGCGCCATGCCCGGCGATGGTTTTCTGGTTATATGGTGATGGTGACCCTGGTGGTGGTGCCGATTGCGGTGGCAGGCATGATGATGTTTCCCGGCCGCCTGGTTGATGCCGATAGCTTTGTTTTGCTTATTCCATCGACGTCGGGTTGGGATACCTTGAGCATTCTGGTGTTTATTGGTGGCTTCTCTGCGGCCACCTCGATGATCATTATTGCCACCCTGGCGCTTAG
>JAIUMG010000246.1 GCA_022565655.1 Alkalimonas sp. | reverse complement strand
TGCCGCGCCGGTTAGCTGTACCACCGCACTGGAAAAATCCGGCCGCTTTGCCAAAGTACTGCGAACCCGCATTGGCTCGCCCTATGTGATTGCCGCCCTCAGTGATTTGCCAGCGCCCTGCGCCGGCTTTGAAGCCAATGGTGGGTACCTGCTGGGCTCAGATTGTTTAGGTTTAACCGCCCTACCCACCCGGGATGCGCTGCTGCCAGCGCTGGCCTGCCTGGCATTGGCTGGGGATACACCGTTATCGACGTTGCGCAACACCCTGCCCAAGCGCTTTACCGCCAGCGATCGGCTGCAGCACTTTGCCCGCGAAAAAAGCGATGCCTTGCTGGCCCAGCTGCACAGCCAGCCCGCCACCTTAATGCAGTGGCTTGGCAGCAGCGCAGAAAAGGCCGCACAGCAAGCCGACCAGCTTGGCATCGATACCACCGATGGCCTGCGCATCACCCTGCCCAATCAGGACATCGTGCACTTGCGTCCCAGCGGCAATGCGCCGGAACTGCGTTGTTATGCCGAGGCGCAAACCCAAGAGCAGGCAAACACATTGGTAGTAAGCACCTTAACCGCTATAATGCGCTTAACTTCTTAGCCGTGCAGAACGAACGCTCATGGATGATGCAACCCAATGAACTTATCAGTAGCAAACAGTACCCAACCCCAAAATGGTGAGACGATGATGCTTGAGTTCAATCTCACCAGACAGGCTCACCATGTCCCGGAACCCTTAGTGCAAGGCCTACCATTTGCCAAGGGCACCCTGAAAGATGAGCGCACCATACGGCTTGAACTGCATGGCGAAGAACTGCCCTTTGAAGCCGAAGTCTTATCTTACTGGCCCGATCAAAGTATCCGTTGGTTGTTAGTACGCTGCATGCTGCCAGCAATGGCCGAACCAACCGCAGTAGTGAAAGTCACGCTTGCATCAGGTGCTAAAAGCTATCCAGCTTCGGTAAGTGCGCATGAAGATCAAGCTTTTATTGAGATCGCAACCGGCAAACTACAACATCAGATTTGCAAAGCAACCGGTCAGTTGCGCAGCACCACTGAAGCAGAGAAGACTGGCTGGCAATCCGCTTTTCAGTTGCACAATCAGCACGGACAGACTTTGCAACCATTGGTGCACAGCGTGCAGTTGCAGCAATCCGAACGAAGCTTATTTCCTAAAGTACGGCTTAGTGGCACCTGGCCAGGTTACCCGAAGCTTCAATTTGAAGCTACGCTGGTATTTTTTGCGGATGGTCTGCTGCAGCTGGAGTACAGCCTGCACAATGCGGCCAAAGCCAAGCACCCTTCTGGTTTGTGGGATTTAGGCGATCCCGGCTCCTGCCACTTTGCGGGCCTTGCATTTTGCATGCAAGGAGCGATTGACCAGGGCTTTATCCAACCAGAGCGCAGTGTAGCCGCTACCTCACTGGCCGATGGCTCTATAACCCTGGAACAAAATTCCAGTGGCGGCAAAAACTGGCACAGCCGCAACCATGTTAATGCCGACAACAAACTGGTACCACGTTTTCAAGGCTACCAACTGCGTTCTGCTGAACAACAGACGAAGGGTCTTCGGGCAGAGCCGCTGTTGCAAGCCAGCAATGGCATCTTGGTAGAAGCGGCAGTCCCTCATTTTTGGCAAAAATTCCCGCAGCAACTTGCACTGAGCAAAAACCAGGTTTTGGTGGAGTGGTTTGCCCATGACCAAGAACAGCTGCACGAATTGCAGGGCGGCGAGAAAAGCACGCGGCAACTTTGGCTAACTTTTGCTGAAGAAGCAACCGCAGACGCGCCTTCCGCCATGAAGTTAGGCTGGGTCTACCAGCCTGCCCGTGTGGTAATCCCTGTGGATTACCTGGCCAGCTGCCAGATTATGCCCTGGCTGCAGCCAGCCAAAGAAGATCCGCTGTCGGCATGCCTGTTTGGGCCGGAGCTTTTTTTTGAAAAACGGGAAATCATCGACGAGTACGGCTGGCGCAACTTTGGCGATATCTTTGCCGATCATGAAACCCTGTACCAACCAGAAGGCGAAGCCCCTTATATTTCGCATTACAACAACCAGTACGATGCCATTTATGGTTTCTGTCGCCAGTACTTTTTTACTGGCAACACCGGGTGGTTGGAGTTAATGGATGATTTGGCGCGCCATGTCACCGATATTGATATCTACCACACCGACGATGATCGCGATGAGTACAACCATGGCTTATTTTGGCATACTGATCATTACTTAGCAGCCCATACAGCAACTCATCGCACTTACAGCAAACAGAACCTGGCTGAGCAACTGGTCAACAGCCATGGTGGTGGACCAGGCCCAGAACATTGCTACACAACAGGTCTTTGTTATCATTTCTGGTTAACGGGCCAAACAGCCTCAAAACAAGCCGTGCTTGAACTGGCCCAGTGGATGATACGTTACCATGAGGGTGGTCAAAGCTTTCTGGGTCAACTCTGGGCTATAAAGAGTAATGAGCTTCCAAGGCTGATACGATTATTAAAGCGTCAACACGTTACGGCGCACCGCTATGCATTTACACGCGGTACAGGAAATTACCTTACTGCACTTCTTGATGCTTATGAATTGAGCGGCGATTGCAGTTACCTGGCAAAATCTGAAACGGTTATCCAAAATACCATTCACCCGAAGGACAATATTGAAGACAGAAACTTGGATGACCCTGAACATACCTGGTCTTACCTTATTTTGCTTGCAAGCATTAGCAAGTATCTAAAAACGAAGCAAAGCCTGGAGCAACTGGATGACAACTATGACTATGCAGCTGCCAGTTTTTTGCATTATGCACGCTGGATAGCCAACAATGAGCAATTGTTTCTAAGTGTTCCGGAAAAACTGGAGTATCCTAACGATACTTGGCTAGCCCAGGATATTCGAAAAGCTATGCTTTTATTCCAAGCAAGTTGTATAAGCTCCAATACAGAGGAGCGAGCTTGGTTTGCAGAAGAAGCCAATAAATGGTTACATCTGGTGGTGCAGCAATTATCCAAAAGTGAGACGCTGGAGTTTGCACGCATCCAAATTATTTTATTGCAAAATCATGGGCCGCATTTGTACAAAACCTTAACCGAAACCTATACAGAACACAGTATTAGACAGCAAAACTGGAAGAAGCAAAATGTTCTGTTTAGTAAAGAGTTCAAGTCAATCTTTACTAAGTTAAGCCGTGCAACTTTAAAACTGAATCCCAAAAAAGAATGGCAATGGCTCCGGAACAGGCTTAACTTATAGAAGCGCTTGGAAGTCACAGGCGCTATCTTTAGTCGAGATACCAACCTCAGTCGCTTCACACCCGTGCGCTAGCCATCACTGGTATTATGGCCAACTAAGCAAAAACTAAACTTGGGCTTTTAGGGACGCAAATAGAGCATCATCGAGTTGCTCAGAGACACTCGCAATACTAAAACGACTTTTTTGCTCATAATTTTCAGAAGTCAACCAATCTAAATAGATGAGCCGCTCATTTAAGTATGAACAAAGTGCATCTTTATCTTCAAAATTAAAACAGCAGCCTAAGCCATGCTGAATCACCATTTTTCCAAGTGCGCCATCATGTGGCGTAATGTTCAAGATAGGCCGACCGACGGCTAAATAGTCGTATATTTTGGACGGTACCTGGGTACGAGTACCGGGTTGAATATTTACCAGCAAGTCAGCTTCTTGTAAAAGCTGTTGGCATTTCATATAGGGTACTTGCTGCAAGACTCTAAAACTGCCATCTTGAATCATATGCTGATAACGCGAACAAAGATCGTAGTTTAAGTTAATGGCCCCTATTTGCTCAAAAACCCATCGCCTCGTTAAACCTTCCGATTTAGCTTTTTGGTTACACCAATGAATCGCCTCCAGTAATAAAGATGGATCACGCAAACCATACAAAAAACCTGCATGACGAATAATCAACTCATCAGGGTTCGCACTTGGTATGTAGCTGTTGTTCACATCACTTTCATCATAACCATTAGGCAATACGACAAACTTTGAAACATCAACATCCGGATAACGTGACAAAAACTCGTCTCGAAGAGGCTCTGTATTCAAACTAACAACAGCCGCATGTTCAATAATTTTACGTTCCCACTTTTCAGCTTTCCTTTCTAAAAATTTGCCTTTTGAATGATGAAAAGGGTTATTAATCCAAGGATCGCGAAAATCAACTATC
Organism: Alkalimonas sp.; assembly: GCA_022565655.1. Lineage (GTDB taxonomy): Bacteria > Pseudomonadota > Gammaproteobacteria > Enterobacterales > Alteromonadaceae > Alkalimonas. The sequence continues at coordinate 964 of JAIUMG010000246.1, read as the reverse complement.
AACGGCTTTCGGGTAGACTTACTTAACCAATAGCCGAGCAGTAAGGAAGACCAAGGTGAACCGGTTGCAAAAATTACATCTATGCCTTGCTGCTTAATAACCTTTCGCCCTTTTAACCAAGCGGGTAGTATCCATGCGCTAGCTTGATCTGGAAAATAATTTAGGTCATGCAAAAAGTCTTTACATTTTGCAAGTTTCGATTTCTGATGGTCATGCTGTTCACTGGCGAACACTGACGATGATGCAGGTGAAGACTGATTCTCAGATGCTGCAGGTTTTGATCTACGCAGTTTTTTCAGTGTCGTTTTGACCCAAAACTGAAGTTTCAACAAAACTCCAAATGGGTCCAGAACACCAGCACGAATAACTTTATCCGAAGGTAAGTTGGTTTGAAGACTGGGGTCAACCAGGATGTCTTCAGAGGTCGTTTGCGTAAGAACATAGCCATCTGTTTTTGTGTAACGCAAAAACTTTAAAATACGCATGGCACCGGGTAATCCACCACCTTCTACTGGCGGAAAAAAGTATGCAACAAATAAAACCTTTAATTTTTTAGACATAAAACCTTCATAGACCGTAAATTACAAAATAGATTAAATCAATTGGGATTCAATCCAAGCAATGCCTGCTTTGGTTATTTTATCTAAATCTCTAAGAGTTCTAGAAGAGACCAACCCCTTTAGAGAGTGCTGTCCAAGTAAATGTGTCACAAAGTTATAGGCCATAAGAATCTTGAAAAAACGTGTATTTTTAACATCTGTATGTATATTATATGCATGAAAAAAGTCATCCAATACTGGCCCGATAATTTTTTTCCTATAAGCGCTAGTTTGCGAAATAGCCCACAAGCCACTGTACATTCTCACAACATCCTCGATATTAGTAGATCTTTTGGTATCACCAAAATCCAAGACATGGACTATATCTCTATGATCTACAATAATATTGTAAATTGTAAAATCAC
>JAIUMG010000245.1 GCA_022565655.1 Alkalimonas sp. | reverse complement strand
CTGCTCAGCATTGATGATCAGCAGTTCGCACTCTGCACCTAACTGTTTATGCTGACGACTCGGCACCAGGGCATCATCCGGTGCCCCCGGGCCAATCCAATAGAGAGTTTTATCGGGGTGTTGCTGCAGAAATTGCTGAACTTCAGGCCATAGAGCGGTTTGTACACCACTGAATATCACCGGCAAGCGGCAATGAGCAGCGGCTGCCTGAGCAAGCCATTCGGGCAGCTGCTGGTTGAGCATCAGGCGATGGCTTCCAGTCGGGCATACGAAGTCACCAGCCATTTACTGCCAACGTCATCGAAGTTAACCTGAATACGCGACTGCGGGCCACTGCCTTCATAGTTCAGCACGGTACCTTCACCAAACTTAGTGTGCAGCACCCGCTGACCCAGTTTGAAACCGGTATTTTCAAAAGCAGTATGGCTGGCCTGGTGGCCGAATCGTTGCGAACTCATGGGCTGCACCACCCGGGTATTGAGTCGGATTTGCTCCAGGCACTCGTCCGGGATCTCACGTAAAAAGCGCGATGGCAGGTGATGATGCTCCTGGCCATAAACCCGTCGACTTTCGGCATGGCACAGATACAACTTTTGCATGGCTCGAGTCATACCGACATAACAAAGCCTGCGCTCTTCCTCTAAGCGACCTGGCTCCTCACTGCTTTGCTGGCTGGGAAACATACCTTCTTCCAAGCCATTGATAAACACCAGTGGGAACTCTAAGCCTTTGGCGCTGTGCAAGGTCATCAGTTGAACGGCATCGGCATAAGTATCGGCCTGATACTCGCCTGCATCCAATGCAGCTTGCGATAAGAACGACTCCAGTGGTGTCATGTGTTCGTCGGCTTCATAGGGGGCAGTCTGACAGGCGGTGATCAACTCATTGAGGTTTTCCAGCCGGGTTTGCGCTTTTTCACCTTTTTCTGCTTGGTACATGGCGTACAAGCCAGATTGCTTGATGGCATGGTCGGCTTGCTCATGCAACGGCAAATCATCACATTGTTCGGCTAACCGCTCGATCAGCTCGATAAATTGGCCGATGGCATTGGCTGCGCGGCCACTTAGTTGTTTTTCTGTCAGCATGCGCTGCAGGCTTTGCCATAGTGTCAGCTGCTGCTCGCGAGCAAAGGAGCGAACCTTGCCGAGGGTGGTATCGCCAATGCCGCGGGCGGGCGTGTTTATCACCCGCTCAATGGCGGCGTCGTCTTTGCGGTTGGCAATCAGGCGCAGATAACCCAGCGCATCTTTAATTTCCTGCCGCTCATAGAAACGCAGGCCGCCGTAGATGCGGTAATTCAAGCCCGCTTGGATCAGCGCTTCTTCCAGAATACGGGACTGCGCATTGTTGCGATACAAAATAGCGCTGTCACTCAGGCTATTGCCTTGCTGCTGCCAGTCTTTAATGCGCCCGACAATAAAACGTGCTTCATCCAATTCATTAAAGGCAGTATAAACTGAAATAGGCTCGCCTTCGCGGCCATCGGTCCATAAGTCTTTGCCCAAGCGATCACTGTTGTGGGCAATCACCGCATTGGCTGCTTTTAAGATGGTGGCGGTGGAGCGATAGTTTTGTTCCAGCCGAATGGTGACAGGCTCAGGGTAATCCTGCAGAAAGCTTTGAATATTTTCGACCCGAGCACCACGCCAGCCATAGATGGACTGATCATCATCACCGACGATCATCACTTTGCTATCGGGGCCGGCTAGTAGTTTCAGCCAGCGGTACTGGATGGCGTTGGTATCCTGAAACTCATCTACCAGTACATGGCGAAAACGCTGCTGATAATGAGCCCGCACCTGTGCATGTTGTTGCAAGAGCTCAACCGAGCGCAGCAGAATTTCGGCAAAATCGACCAGGCCAGCGCGATCGCAGACATCCTGGTAAGCCGCATAGATTTTGATCATGGTCTGCAGGCTGAAATCGCCGCTGGCTTCAATCTGGCCCGGCCGCTCGCCTTCGTCTTTCCGGCCATTGATAAACCATTGAATTTGCTTGGCTGGCCAGTGTTTTTCATCCAGGTTCAGACTTTTCAGCACCCGGCGAATTAAGCGGTACTGATCGTCGGAATCGAGGATTTGAAAGCCCTGAGGTAAACCAGCCTCCTGATAATGCGTGCGCAGTAAGCGGTGTGATAAGCCGTGAAAAGTACCCATCCACAGGTTATGGATACTGACGCCCACCGTTTGCTCGATGCGACCGCGCATTTCCTGCGCGGCTTTGTTGGTGAAGGTCACGGCCAGCAGACTGTAGGGGGCTACTCGTTCTACTTGCATCAGCCAGGCTAAACGATGGATCAGCACCCGGGTTTTACCACTACCAGCCCCGGCCAGCACCAGCATATGCTGAGGTGGCGCTGCCACGGCTTCGCGTTGTGGTTCGTTTAGTTGATCCAGCAGTTCAGATACATCCATCGAGCAATCTCTTGGTTATCGTTGGCGACCATTATAGCAGGCTGTGTTTTCACGCCAAGCACAGCGCACGGATTTAGTGGATAAATAACCAGTGTTTACCTTGCGGCTAAAGCAAAAGGGACGCTAATTGCTGCAACTGCGTCAAACGAATATGTGGTAATACAGAGATTGGACGTTGATGGTGATCCAGCCAGGCAGCCTGGCAACCAGCGTTTAATGCGCCCATCACATCAGCGCGGTGGCTGTCGCCGATATGCAGGATCTGTTGCGGTGGAGCTTGCAACCGCTTGGCGGCGGCCAGGTACAGATCTGGAAAGGGTTTCATTCGGCCATCCGGCCCGGCCTGCAGGCTAAACTGAAACAAATCCCCAAGCCCCATGCGCTGAATGCAGGCATTGCCGTTGGTGATGGCTATCAGCTGATAGCGGCTGGCCAGTTGTTGCAATAAGCTGCGTACATCAGCGCTGATATGGATGTCGGTTCGTGCCTGCCAGAATGCCTGATAAGCCTGCCCGGCTATCTTACCTGCTTCATCTTTGCCGAGCCCAAGCTGAATTAAGCCTGCTTCAACTCCAAGTAAACGCCAGCGGCCAATATTGTGGCGGATCTCAGGTTGCAGCTGGCCCAGTTGCCAGCGCGTCTGGGCCCAGAATTCGACTGGCCGTTGCAAATTCGCTTCGGTCTGCTTCTGCAGACTGTGTAACATTGCCTGTTCGGCGGCCAGCAATACCGGACCGTTATCGTACAACGTATCGTCCAAATCGAACGATAAGACCTGAATAGGCTTGAGCGCTTTATACAATTGCATCAGGATTTCTTCCTCGCTCTGGGATGAGCCGCATCATAGACTTTGGCTAAATGTTGAAAATCGAGATGAGTGTATACTTGAGTGGTACTGAGGTTGGCATGGCCCAGCAGTTCCTGCACTGCCCGTAAATCCCCACTTGACTCAAGCATATGGCTGGCAAACGAATGGCGCAGCATATGTGGGTGCAGGCTTTGCGCTAAGCCCTGTTGCCGGGCCCAGCGGTCGACGCGCTGCCGTACTTGCCGACTGGAAATACGTTGTTGCTTCTTGCTTAGAAAGAGTGCATCCGCATCGGCGGCCGGCAACTCAGGGCCTGTCAATTCCGGGCGATATTGCAACCACTCTTTCAGTGCCTGAATGGCATAACGACCGATGGGCACGGTGCGATCTTTACTGCCTTTACCGCGGACACTGAGCAGTTGCTCGTGCCAATTGATATCGCGTTGATTTAACGTCACCAGCTCTGCCAAACGTAAGCCAGAGGAGTAAAATAGCTCGAGCATGGCGCGATCGCGAAAGCCGAGCGCATCGTCTGGTTTGGCAGCCAGCAGTTGACGGATTTGATCAACATCCAGATGTTTGGGCAGCGTTTTATCGGCTTTCGGCACTTTCAGATACTGCGCCGGATTGTCGTTGCACAGTTGCTGTTGTTGCAAAAAACGATAGAAGCTACGCAGACTGGCGGCGCGAAGTGCCAGGGAGCGAGGTGCAAGGCCCTGTTGAAAGGCCTGCCCTAAATGACGTTGTAACGTCGCCTGATGGAGTTGATCCCAGCCGGTCACCCCGGATTGCAAGGCCACGGTTTCCAGCTGCCGACGGTAGCTGTCGCGGGTGGCGGGGCTGTAATTGCGCTCATTGCGCAGGTAATCAAGGAATTGCTGCAAAGGGCCAGCCATAGCCGAGGGCAGGGCTGAAGAGGCTGGCTTTGCTTTAGCTGCCATGGCGTTTAAGGGGGTTAGGCGGCATGATGCGCCGGGCATAGCACCCGCACCACCAGTTCTGCCAAATGGTCTAAAAACAGATTATCCATTTCTGGCTGGAAATGATCATCTTGCTCACTACCAAAGGCCAACAGAGCCAGCGGTTTATCTTGTACTTTAATCAATTGCAGTGCTACTGAATGAATTGTGGCAGGGAACAGCAGCTTTTGCTCTTCCTGATTTAACCGGCCAAGGTACAGCTGACGATGATTCAGGCGGCGGCTTAGTAGTAGCTCGAAATCTTGAAACCCTGGCTTGGTATCTTCATCGAGGAAGGTAAATAGCCTGCAGGCATGCACGCCAGGCATGGCCTGACAAAAGGTAGCCAGATGCTGCTGTAAATCATCGGCATCCTGACATTGCATCAGGTCGACATGCAATTGATTCAGAGCACGGAAAATGACCTCATTGTGCCTGGCAATGCCCATCAACCGGGTGATTTCTTCTTCCAGCGCATGAATTTTTTCACGCTGCAGCTCCAGCTGTCGCTCCACCAGAGAAATACTACCTTTCTGTTGGTGCGGCAGCCTTAGCTCTGCCAACAACTGCGGGTATTGCAGAAAGAAATCCGGGTGCTGTTGTAAATGATCGACCACCACAGCGGCCTGCATCAAGGCTTCATCGGCTTGTAACTCAACGCTGTTCAAGCTGTTGCTGTCACTTTTTTTACTCATAATACTATTTGTCCATCGTATACGTGACTGGCGGGGGCGGGCATTTTTACCGGCTGACCAGGTCCTTGCCAGCGAATGGTCAGACTACCACCTGGTAGGTCCACCCGAACCTGCTGTTGTAATTTTTTTTGCAGTTGCCCGACGACAACCGCCGCACAGGCGCCCGTGCCGCAGGCCAGCGTTTCACCGACACCGCGTTCCCACACTCGCAGTTTAATGTGTTGTGGCGATAGGATCTGCATAAAACCAATATTAGCACGTTCTGGGAAGCGTTCATG
>JAIUMG010000244.1 GCA_022565655.1 Alkalimonas sp. | reverse complement strand
CATTATGGTAACGGCGTCGATAAGTTAACAGCGTATCGGCCATTCGCAGTAGGGCCTCCAGTACGCTGGTGTTGGGTGGTGTCGATTGACAGAATACCGTATGCAATAAAGTACAGGTTTGCAGCGCCCTTTCCAGGTGTTGGCCTAAATCCATAAACCGTAAGCTATCGGTACGGCTCATGGTTTCGTTGTTTAAACCGTAAATGGCCGTTTGCAGTAAAATAATCTCATCCAGTGTGCGTAATAATGCCGCCGGATGTTGCCAGTCAGGCTGCGCTGGCCAGCTGTAGATAGCGTTTTGTAACTTATCCAGCACATACCAGGTATCTTCGCCAAAATACTCACGCACCGACTGAGCATTAAACAGCAGGTTTTTTAAAATGGCAACCAGCCCTTGTGGGTTGTCTGCCGAAAAAAGTGGGTTGAGTAGCAACTCCAGCTCAGCATCAGGCTGAAGTTCAGCACCATTGGCTTGCAGACAGAAACTTAACAAGGCTCTGGCATCCTGCTGGCCTTGTGCCAGATCGTCGTTACTCAGCAGTGGTAAGGCGGCTCGCAGGGCCCGGCAAATCAAATTTAATCGTTCATTATAGCGGCCTAACCAGAATAAATGGTCGGCGACACGGCTAGGTAATAAACCGGCCTGACGCGACAAGGTGATGCGGTTACTGGTGTTTTGCAATAAGCTGTTGCTTTGAGCTTTCTCGGCCAGCACCCACACATCTTTGCCGTGAAAACCCTGGTCAAAGCTTTGGCGCAGTTGGCTTTGTAATGTGATCGGGTTTCTATCCGTTCGCCCGAGTGCACCGGGTAATACATGAATATGCTGAGCATGATCCAGCAAACTAAACAGCCTGAGAGCTCCGGCTTGCTGTTGTGAACCGTGCTGAGCAGACCAGCACGGTAACTGACTTAGCGGCAGTATTTCCCGGGCAATATAAGCCTGTGGTTGCTGGTTAATGCGCGGCCAAAGCTCGGCCAGCTGGTGTTGGCTTAGCTGTGCCAGTACAAATTGCTCGTTACTGGGTAAATGCTGCAGGCAGTAATCTTGCGGTTGCTGCTGCAACTGCATCAAGTGTTCAGGTTGGCCACACCACAAGGAGTTCACGGTTGGCAACTGCAGTGGTTCATCCAGCAAATACTGACAGGCGGGCGCTAAAAAGGGCAGTAAGGCACCAGAATCAAGCAGAGCAGTGCCTGGCGGGTTGGCACAAAACAGCTGCTTATTGCGAATGCTTTGCAGTAAGCCGGCACAACCCGTACTGGCCGCTGCCAGCTCTAACGGGTCGCAACTGTTGTCGTCAAGGTAGCGTAGTATGCTGTGCAGCGGTTGCAGGCCAGTTAAAGTTTTTAACCATAACTGCCCGTTTTTAAACATCAAGTCTGCGCCATGAACCAGTGCGATATCCAGATAGTTGGCTAAAAATGCATGTTCAAAATAAGCTGTGTCGCGTTGTTGATGGGTTAATAATGCGGCCAGTTGTTGATGCTGACTTCCCTCTGCTGGTTGTTGCAGCAATTGTTGTAACTGACGAAAAAAGCCAGCTAACTGGGTTTTTTTGATGCGGTTATTCAGCTCGGTCGTGGTGTTATTAAACGCCAGCCGATGCTCCAGTACATGACCAAGACCAGCGGGCAGCTGGCTGATATCATTATAAACACAGAACTGACCCTGACTGTCGCGGCCGATATCACTGGCTAACAGCGATAGCCAGGGCTGATTGTTGGTCAAATCAGCACAAGGCAATAGAAAGCCGCTATTCAGATGAATCACATCTGCCGGAATAATGCCTTGCTGTACCAAGTGTTGGGCACCATATAAATCGGCCAAGATGGAATTCAGTAGTTTGTGGCGCTGAACTAAGCCAGCTTCCAGTGTTTGCCAATCATTGCTATCCACCAGCCAGGGAAGTAAGTCCAGCTGACGCGCAGAGGCATGCCATGGATCGACAGCCGCGCCATTTTCCCGCAACTGGTGTTGTAACTCGCTATGCAACTGTTGCAGGTGGCTGTCACTCTGCTGCTGCCGCCACTGTTGCATCGTTTTCCACTGGGGTAGGGTTTGCCAGTGTTGCTGCTCGCTGTAGCAGGGCTGCGCTGCGTTCACTGACATAAAGTCCTTTTCCTTAGGCCGAAAGTTGCTGGTTGTTTTGGCTAGTGTTATCAGGTTCAACGATGACCTGATGCAACGAAATAATTCCCGCCTGAATCTGGTCAATCAGCACATGCAATTGCTCAGTGGATAGATCAGTCAATGGCTGCTCTTTTAAAAGTGCTTGCAGTAAATGGACCTGCTGTAAAATATGTTTGCCATGAGGTAAACCTTCGCCAGAGGCCGCGACCCGGTTCAAGCAATAAGTAATGGATCTTGGGAAGTCTGCATAGGTTAGCAGGTAATCGATAGCATCAACATCACCACTTTGTTCCGCGACATAATAATGATACGACTCTATGCCGCCTAAGGCATTAAGAATCGAGGTCCAGCGGAATTTTGGTCGCTTAATCTGAGTCGGTTGCAGTTGCTGTAACACCATGACGTCCATGATCCGGGTGGTCATATCGGCCCGTTCGAGAAAGCGGCCGCTGTTAAACAGGTCAAAGGCGTCGCCTCGCAACATCACACCATCCTGTACTCCAACCACCATCTGGCAGCGGCGGCTTACTTCGGTCATCAGGTTGTAGCGGTGCTGTCTGCCTTGCAATTCTTTACAATTATGCTGTAAAAATAAATCCAGTTTATTCAGTTCTTCCCACATATCACGCGGAATAAGCTGGCGTACGGTGCGGGCATTAAATTTTAACTGGCTGCAGGTATAACGAATGGATACGCTACTGTCTTTGTTGCTGATTAAATGCGCCATAACGGCATTTTCGATACTGGATTGTTCTGGTTTTGCGTCTTCAGGCAACTGGTAAGCCGCTAATGCCTCACTGCTGTTCAGGCCCATGACATCCAACAATACTGGCCAGCTAAACTTGGTATCTTTATGGCTGTCAATCAGCAAGTGGCTGGTGGCATTCACCAGACGGGCGGTATTGTCTAAGCGAGCCAGATAGCGACCCAGCCAGAAAATATGTTCAACTGATTTCAATAACATGTTTTATACCTCATCATTGATGATCCAGGTGTCTTTGCTGCCACCCCCTTGCGATGAATTGACCAACAAAGAACCTCGGGTCAGAGCAACCCGGCTTAAACCGCCTGTTGTGCAGTAAAGCTCTTCGCCTTGCAGAATAAATGGCCGCAGGTCAAGGTGGCGGGGCTCTAATTCGTTATCGCATAAGGTCGGAGCCGTGGATAAGTTTAATGTTGGCTGGGCAATGAAGTTACGCGGGTTTGCCTTAATGGCTTCGGCCATTTGTTGCTGCTCCGCCAAAGTAGAGCGTGGGCCAATTAAAATGCCATAGCCGCCTGATTCATTGGCCGGTTTAACCACCAGTTTGTCCAGGTTCGCCAGGACATAACTTTTTTGTTTTGGGTCAAGGCATAAATAGGTTTCAACATTATCCAGCAGCGGCTCTTCAGCAAGATAATACTTAATGATCTGTGGCACGAAAGCGTAGATCACCTTATCGTCTGCCACACCAGAACCCGGCGCATTGGCGATAGCAACATTGCCGCTGGCCCAGGCTTTAATCAGGCCAGGAATACCTAATACCGAATCAGGCCGAAATGCCTGTGGATCAATAAACACATCATCCACCCGTCGGTAGATAACATCGACCTGCCGTTTACCGCGCAGCGTTTTCAGCCAGACAACGTCATCTTCAACATAGAGATCATGGTTCTCTGCCAGCTCAATACCCATTTGCTGGGCTAAAAAAGTATGCTCAAAATAAGCCGAGTTGTAGATGCCAGGAGTCAACAGCACGATGCAGGGGATCTCGCCATCACGTGGTGACAGTGAAGCCAGCATTTGCCACAATTGGTGTGGGTAATCGTCTACCGGGTAAATGGTAGAATCGGCAAACAGCTCAGGAAACACCCGTTTCATCACGGTGCGATTTTCCAGCATGTAAGACACACCGGATGGCACTCGTAAATTATCCTCCAGTACCAGAAACTTCCCAGAGCCATCTCGCACCAAATCGGTGCCACAGATGTTAGCCCATGCCTTATAACGGGGCGATACACCCTGACATGGTTTAAGATAATTTCTTGATTCCAATACCAGCTCAGCAGGGACAATACCATCTTTCAGTATTTTCTGTTCGTTGTATAAATCATCAATAAACAGGTTGAGTGCGTGTAGCCGCTGCTTTAAACCATTGCTGGTGTGTTGCCACTCGCTGCTGGGAATGGTGCGAGGCATCACGTCCAAAGGCCAGGAACGGTCGATATTATCGCCATCTGCATACAGGGTAAAGCAGACGCCCATATCACTAATCGTTTGATTTAACTGTGATTGTCTGATGGCTAGTTCGTTTGCACCGTGTTTGTCAATAAAACGGGCAATGGCTGCGGCCGGTGGGCGAACCTTTCCATTCGCATCGACTAATTCGTCAAAACAGTCGGGAGTTAATGAGTAGCCCCCTTGAGTAAAACTCTTCAAGCTCATTGGCGATTCCTTGCACTGTGCATTAAAAAATGCTGGTTAATTATTAACCTTAGCAAGGGTTATACCATAGTGCGAGCAAAGACCCGAGAGAAACAGCAAGAACCTTTAGGATGTTCGAGCAGGAGCTCTTTGAATTTGTTTAAATGGTGTAGGGGCGCTGTTTTTAGTGCAGTAGCGTATGGCAGCGCCCAGATTTGAGGTATAAGTGGCTGTGATTGAAGATTTAACCCGCCAGGCCCACGTAGACATTTTGCACATCGTCATCGGCATCGATGGCATCCAAAAAGGCTTCGACTTCTGCTAATTCATCGCCACTTAAACTGACCGGGTTGTTGGCGCGATACACCAGCTTCGCTGAATGTACTTCAAAGCCAAACTCAGGCAGGGCCTTAGATACCATATCCAAATCGGTGGCATCGGTTAAAAACACCATATCGTTGTCGTCACCGGCTTCAAAGTCTTGCGCTCCGGCTTCAATCGCGGCCAGCTCTGCATCGGCATCATCGCTGACTGGTGTGGCTTCAATTTGGCCCAGGTGTTTAAAATCCCAGGATACAGCGCCCGAGGTAGCCAGTTGGCCTTTTCTAAATAGCATACGAATGCTTTG
>JAIUMG010000243.1 GCA_022565655.1 Alkalimonas sp. | reverse complement strand
GCTTTTTCTAGCAGCTGAATATCGAAAAAATCGGCCCAAAAATCGGCTGGCTCATCCGGGACTTTATGCCAAAAATCCTTCGGCCGGTAAAAGATCAGTTTTGGCTTACTCACCCCGTCAAGCTGCAACCAGCAGTGTGGATTATCCACCACGGGCAACCAGGCTTTAAAATGCGGGTTGGCTTTAAAGGGGTAATCCATATCATCCAGAAATTTGCGCTTAGCCTGACCGGAGTGGATCACCAAACCATCCAGATTCTCCCGCTCCAGCAATTGCTGAGTACGGTGTTGTAAAACCTGTATGTGATGAGCATAAAGTGTTGGGTCAATCTGAGCCATAATGTCCTTCTTCTATTTGGTCGTTATGTTGATGAGTTTATACCCAAACAACCGCTAGATGGGAGCTTCAGGGTATGTCGCTGTATCATAGCATCATTCATCCAGCTGCCCAATCTGCATGCTGTGTAGCGGAGCAAATACATCCACCGGATTATCCATCCGAATATTGTAAATCTGGTAATACGCCATCACCGCTTTGACGTATTCGCGAGTTTCTCGAAAGGGGATGGTATCAATCCAGATATCGGCTGGTATGGCCCGGTCTTTGGGGATCCATTGCCGCACCCGGCTGTACCCGGCATTGTACGATGCAGTAGCAATAATCAAGTTACCATCGTTGCGCCGCATCAGATAATTCAGATAATCGGTGCCATAACTGATGTTGGTGATCGGGTTATACAACTGGCCCAGTTGTACAGGCTGCCTGGCAATGTAATTGGCGGTGTTCGGCATAATTTGCATCAGGCCGCGCGCACCGACCGGGGAGTTAGCATCCACCATAAAGGAGCTTTCCCGCCGGGTGATTGCCATCGCCCAGGCGGTATCCACCTCGGCTTTATCCGCGTATTCACGCATTTCTTCTTTAAACGCCAGCGGAAAGCGCAGCTCGATATCATCCCAGAAACCAACATCGGCCAGCGAAAATATGGAGCGCTCATACCACTGCATCTGAGCCGCTAGCCGCGCTGAAGCCATCTTGGTTTGTTCATCAGCGGTGCGCTGCAAATGGTTCCATTCACGCCGTGCCTCAGTCATCCGCCCCAGCGCCAGCCACTCCTGAGCGCGCTGCACCGTAGGATGCTCCGCCAGCTCAGTAACCTCCAGATCAGTGACCGGCACCGGCCGATGCGACAAGCTGGGCGGTAATCCAAGTCTGGATGCCGCCATAAAGCCGTAGTAATTTCGCTGCTGAGCCAGCTGACGCCACAACACATCGGCTGAATCTGTAGCCCCCTGCTGCTCTAATGCTCGCGCTAACCAGTATTGCCTGGCAGCCGATTGCTGCAAGTCATCCGGCATGGTTTCAATCATCCGCTGCACCAAATGCCAGTCTTGCTGATGCAGAGCATGCGCCACCCGCCAGTGGGCCAGAGTGTCATCCATATGAGCCGTTGGCACCAATTTCATCCAGTCAATGGTTCGCTCGTCGCCTTTACTGGCCAGAGCAATGGCAAAAGCCCGAATCACCATGTCGCGCTGCGACTCGGTAAAGTATGGGTCAGCCTCAAAGCGTTGCCAGGTTCTCAGCGCCAGATCAGGGTTGCGCCAGACCAAACGCCTTAAACCATAAGCCAAAATTTGCCGCTCTCGACGATCGCGCCCAGGAAAGAAGTCTCGTTGTGCCACCACAGCAGGGTTGCGCCGGGCTCGGATCCACAGGTCGACCAGGTACTGCTCATTAGCTGGCAGCAAGCCTCGCAAATAGGGCAGCAATCGTGCTTGCCCACCATCGGCGACCTCACCCACGCGCTGCCAAATCACCTCTGGCGTCATTTTTCCTGCATCGCGCCAGCGAGCAAATAAGGGATCGCAAGCTCGTGGCTGCGAAACACCGACGGTCCACAACGCCCGTACTTCAGGCCAGATTTGCTCCGCAGGCTCTTTCTCTAGACGGAAGCGCAGCGCATGGCACTGCAGCTCAGCATCTTGTGTCGGACGGTAATTGGCCAAGAACAACTCAGCTGCTTTGCGCTGAGCCAAATACAACAACCAGCGTTTACGTAAAGGCCAATCCATCGGCGTGCCCTGATAACGCTGTAAAAACTGCTCGATCCGTTCAGTGGCGCCAAGACGTCCTTCCAGCCAGCGCTGTTCAAGGTAAGGCTGTAATGGGTAATCGGCCAGCTCAGTAAGCCATTGCTCAGCCTGATCGCGGTTGGTCGAACCAATACGCAACTCGGCATGAATAAACTGCTCCCGCAGCTCACTGAGTTGCAGCGCCTGCTGATCAGGCACCTCTGCCGCTAATGTGGTGGTCAACCACAATCCAAGTCCGGCCAGAATGCCACATCGTGTCCAGTTGCGGTAAATTAAGCCTGCTTTCACCATGCTTTCAATCCATTTCCTGCCTATAGTTAATGCTCGTAGCTGTCAGCGTGTGCAACTTTGCGGAAAATCAAACGCCCGTTTAAAAAATAGTTGAATTTTTCTGCCATTCGCGACACACTGAATACAACGCTACCTCATCGTACCAGTTGGCGCATGACCGTACGCACATGACCTAACCATCATAGGGAGACCATGCATGATGTATCAAAGTCCACGCATTACCGTCGAATACATCAAAGACGGCATTGCTCAGTTTACCTTCAATGCTGAAGGCTCCGTCAATAAATTCGACCAACAAACCTTAGCAGATTGTCAGGCTGCTTTGGAACAACTGCATCAGGATAAGTCACTGAAAGGCGTCTTATTCACCAGCAGTAAAGACACCTTTATTGTTGGTGCCGATATCACAGAGTTTCTAAGCACTTTCCAACGCCCTGAGCATGAACTGATCCCATGGATTAAGCAAGCCTCTGACATCTTCGATCTGTGTGAAGATTTACCGGTGCCAACCGTGGTCGCTATTCAGGGGTTTGCCTTAGGTGGCGGTTGCGAATGGACGCTGGCATGCGATTACCGGGTTGCGGATACCACCACCAAAATCGGCTTGCCAGAAGTCAAGTTAGGCCTGATGCCTGGTTTTGGCGGTACTGTGCGGCTGCCTCGCATTATTGGCGCCGACAATGCCATGGAGTGGATCACCACAGGCAAAGACCGAAATGCCAATAAAGCACAACAAGAAGGCTTACTGGATGCGGTAACGGCTCCGGATAAGCTGCACTCAGTGGCACTCAGCATGCTGGAGGATGCCATTGCCGGCAAGCTGAATTGGCAGGCCAAGCGTGCCGTCAAACTGCAACCGTTGAAACTGAATAAAACCGAAGCCACCATGAGCTTCACCACCGCCAAAGGCATGGTGTTTGCCACAGCCGGCAAACATTACCCGGCCCCGATGGTCGCCGTACAAACCATCGAAGCCGCCTCACGGCTGGAGCGCGCCGGTGCCATGGCGCTGGAAAACCAAAATTTTGCCAAGCTGGCCAAAACCGATGCGGCGTCTGCCCAGGTTGGTTTGTTCTTAAACGACCAGCTGATTAAAGGCAAAGCCAAGAAAGCGGCGAAAACGGCCACCAAAGCCGTGAATAAAGCCGCCGTATTGGGCGCCGGTATTATGGGTGGTGGCATAGCCTATCAATCAGCCAGTAAAGGTGTGCCGGCGGTGATGAAAGACATCAATGACCAGGCGCTGGAGCTTGGCATGGGCGAAGCCACCAAATTGCTGACCAAACAAGTCGAGCGTAAACGTCTTGATGTAGCCGGTATGGCAAAAGTGATTGCCAGCATCACACCAACTTTGAGCTACGACACCGTCAAAGGGGTCGATATCGTGGTTGAAGCCGTGGTAGAGAATCCAAAAATCAAAGGGGCTGTGCTGAAAGAAGCAGAGCAACTGCTAAGCGATGATGCCATTTTAACCTCCAACACCTCAACCATTTCCATCGACTCGCTGGCAGCGAACCTGAGCCGGCCACAAAACTTCTGTGGCATGCACTTTTTCAACCCGGTGCATCGCATGCCGTTGGTCGAAGTGATCCGCGGCAAAGATACCTCCGACGAAACCGTCGCAGCCGTTGTCGCCTATGCGGCCAAGATGGGTAAATCACCGATCGTCGTTAACGATTGCCCTGGCTTCTTTGTCAACCGGGTACTGTTCCCTTATTTCGCCGGCTTTAGCAAACTGGTACTGGATGGGGCAGATTTCAGTGCCATCGATAAAGTGATGGAAAAGCAATTTGGCTGGCCGATGGGCCCGGCTTACTTGCTGGATGTAGTTGGTTTGGATACCGCCTTCCATTGTACGGATGTGATGGCTGATGGCTTCCCAACCCGGATGGCCAAACTGGACAATGATCCCGTCGCTGCCATGTATCAAGCTGATCGCTATGGCCAGAAAAACGGCTTGGGCTTCTACGCCTACAGCAAAGATGCCAAGGGTAAACCGAAAAAAGCAGTCGATGAGGCAAGTCTGGCGCTATTGGCGGGTATCAGCAGTGCCAAAGCCGACTTTAGTGCCGAAGAAATCATCGCTCGCTGCATGGTGCCGATGATCAATGAAACCATTCGCTGTCTGGAAGAAGGCATTATAGGCAGCGCGGCCGAAGCCGACATGGGTCTGATTTATGGTCTGGGCTTCCCGCCATTCCGTGGCGGCCCGCTACGCTATGTCGATACCATTGGTCTCGAGCAGTTTGTGGCTTTGGCTGATCAATACGCGCATCTGGGTGAGATTTACCAGGTGACTGACAAAACCCGCGCCATGGCCGCTAATGGCCAGCGTTTCTTCCCGGTCTAAGCGCAGGAGTATTTGGTATGAAAAACGCAGTAATCGTAGATTGCATTCGCACCCCGATGGGGCGCTCTAAAAATGGTATTTTCCGTAATGTTCGGGCTGAGTCGTTGTCAGCCCATGTGATGGCATCGCTGCTGGCACGTAATCCACAGCTCGATGCGGCCGATGTCGATGACATCATCTGGGGCTGTGTGCAGCAAACGCTGGAGCAAGGCTTTAACATTGCCCGTAACGCCTCTTTACTGGCTGGTATTCCGCACTCCGTACCAGCGGCAACCATCAACCGCTTGTGTGGCTCCTCGATGCAGGCGCTGCATGATGCAGTAAAGTCGATTCAAACCGGCATGGGTGAGGTCTATCTGATTGGTGGCGTCGAACACATGGGCCATGTACCCATGAGCCATGGCGTTGATTTTCACCCGGGCTTATCGACCTCAGTCGCTAAAGC
>JAIUMG010000242.1 GCA_022565655.1 Alkalimonas sp. | reverse complement strand
CGGCTTTTGGCCTGCAAGACAGTGGTACGGCTGAGAAACACCTGAAAAAAGCCGCTGAGCTGTACAGCGACAAGGCAGACTACCAATTTTGGTACGGCCAAAGCAGCTGCAATAGAGCGCAGAGCGTAAATATGCTGCGTGCCCGTGGCTTTGCCACTCGCTGTCGCGATGCATTTCAGGCTGCAGCGACGCTTGAGCCAGAAAATCTCACCTATCAGCGCGCGCTGGCTCAGTTTCATATACAAGCACCGTCCATTGCCGGCGGAGATATCAATAAAGCTCTCGATATTGCTCAACATGTGCAGACCTTTGATGCCCTGCAGGGCGAGTTGCTTGAGTTGGAAGTTCATACTGCCAATCAGGATTTGGCTGCCTTTGAAGCCTTGATCAGCTCTTCTGAGATGTTGCAAGCACGGCCTGAACCTTATGTAATGCGAGGTTTTTATCAGCAGCGCCAGGGGGCACACGATCAAGCCATTAGCGAGTTTGAGCAGGCGAGTCAGTTGAGCATCGATCAGGATGATAAGACGGCCGTAGAGCAGGTGTTGATGGCCTGGTATCAGCTGGGCCGTAGTGCTTTACTGGGCAAAACCCAGCTTGACAAAGGCATTGCGGCTTTGCAGTATTACCGCAGTCAAGCTGATATGGCAGGTTTCGCTTTACCACAACGGGAGTGGGCGGATCTGCGCTTGGCGCAATTGTATTTGCTGCAGGATGAGACCGAGCTTGCCCGGGCATTGCTGGAACCATTGAAGGCCAGCAGCCAAGAGCAGCGATTGTTGGATGAAATCAACAAGCTTTCGTTGTAATCCTCTGCCGTTATCTGTTGTTGCCTGCTCAGTTAAGCGGAGAGCAATTGATGCAACGGTGGCTAGAGTCGCCCTTCGCGTGCGAGGCGGCGGCGCACCCAGTGGCGGTAGAACCAGGAGAGTACTGAGCGCAGCAGTGGCAAGCCGATTAACCAGCCCAGCCAGCGGTAGCCGGGCAGCCGTGACAGCAGCAGTTGATAAGCAGGCAAGGCACGCAGTACACGCCCTTGCTCATCCTGCACATGCAGCTCCAGCAAGGCAGCGCGCGGATCTATACCCAGGGCGCGAAGTTCGTCGTCGCGTCCGCTAATATCCAGCCACTCCACCTGCTCGCCTTGCCCTACACGCCGCTCATACCAAGCTCGATCGCGCACGCA
This sequence comes from Alkalimonas sp., assembly GCA_022565655.1. Lineage (GTDB taxonomy): Bacteria > Pseudomonadota > Gammaproteobacteria > Enterobacterales > Alteromonadaceae > Alkalimonas. The sequence continues at coordinate 3,999 of JAIUMG010000242.1, read as the reverse complement.
ACCCGGGCAGGCACCATCGTAGAAGACACAGATTGAATCTGATTTTACACCCGTGGTATCAAGCGCCATATTCGCTTCTCCGTTGTTGCAGCTGAACCCTCACAGTATATCCAATTAGCCTCAAGATGTTTAATTGCAATGATTAATTTGACTAAAAAAAAGCTTTTTTGACCATCCAGCATACTGAAATCCAGCTGTTATTTATAACCTTATGGTTTTATTTTAAATAAAATCATAAGGTTATTTTTATTTTTCATCTTGGCATACAGGCTGCAATACCTTGTGAAATAACACTATGTTTGGCAAGGGATACCACCATGAACAAATTTCTTATAATCGCTGCTACCTTAAGTTCTGCTTTAGTTTTGTCAGGCTGCAATCAAGCGCAAAGCAGCCCAAGCACTACGTCCTCTGAAAGCATTGCCATTCCAGTGGAAGTGGCGCTGACTCGCCATGGCGAAATCAGCAGCAGCTATCGCACCACCACCACCTTAACTGCCCGAGCTGAAACTGAAGTGATCAGCAGGACCAATGGCATCGTGCAACGCATTCTGGTGGAAGAAGGCGATCAGGTTGCCGCCGGTCAGCTGTTGGCAGTGCTGGATAACGAGCGGCAGCAGTACATGCTGGCCAAAGAGCAGGCTGAGCTTAGCCGGCTTTCGGGCGAATGGCAGCGGATGCAGGAAATGTATCAGCGTCAGCTGGTCAGCACCGAAGTGTATGAAAAAGTGCGCTGGCAGATGGATGCGATGAAAGCTGCCGTGGATCTGGCCGAACTGGCCGTGCGCGAAACTGAAATCCGCGCTCCTATCGCCGGTGTGGTATCGCGTCGTTATGCCAAAATTGGCCAATTGATCAATCAGTATGCGCCGCAATCGTTGTTCCATCTGGTATCCAATGCCGAGCTGGAAGCTGTGGTGCATTTGCCTGAACAGCAAATTGCTCAGGCCAAAGCCGGGCAGGCTGCAGTACTGTCGCTGGCGGGTTTGGCACCGGTGAAAGCAGAGCTGAGCCGGGTGGCCCCGGTGGTGGATGCCAGTTCAGGCACGGTTCGCGCTACTTTGTTGCTCGATAACAGCAATGGCGAGCTGCGCCCAGGTATGTTTGCTCAGGTTGAATTGCATTTTGATGTGAAACCCGATGCTTTATTAGTACCCAAGCGTGCCCTGATGATGGCCGATAATAGCGCCAGCGTCTTTGTGGTTGATGCCGAAGGTCAGGTCAGCCGTCAGCAGGTGCATTTAGGTTATCAATCCGAAACCACGGTTGAGGTGCTCTCTGGTTTAGACGAGGGTGCTCAGGTGGTGGTGGCAGGTCATGCTGCTCTAAAAGAACAAAGCCTGGTACAGGTAGTGAACGTCCGTCAGTTTTAAATCTTACACACGACTGTTGCATACAATAATAAGAGGAAAAGTGGATGAAACTGGTGGATATAGCCGTGGCCCGTCCGGTCACTATCTGGATGTTTACCTTAGGGATCCTGCTGTTTGGTTTGGTATCGATGGGACGATTAGCGGTGAATCTGCTGCCGGATCTGTCGTACCCCACGCTGACGGTTCGCACCGAGTTTGCTGGTGCAGCACCGGTCGAAGTGGAGCAGTTGATCAGCAAACCGATTGAAGAAGCATTGGGTATTGTCAAAGGAGTGCGCCGGGTCGAGTCGGTGTCGAGGGCCGGCCGCTCGGATGTGGTACTGGAGTTTGGCTGGGGCGCCGATATGGATCTGGCCAGCATGGAGGTCCGTGAAAAGCTGGATGTGTTGTTCTTGCCACTGGATAGCGACAAGCCACTGTTGCTGCGCTTTAACCCGAATTTAGATCCCGTGGTACGGTTGGCGCTGAGCAAAGAAGGCGGTATTCAAAACGAGCGTGAATTAACCGAGCTTCGAACCTATGCCGAAGAAGATTTACGTCGCCGCTTAGAGGCACTGCCGGGCATCGCCGCGGTGCGTCCGGATGGTGGTCTGATGCAGGAAATTCAGATCCTGATCGATCCGCAAAAACTCAGCCAGTTGCAACTGGACATTCATCTGATCAGTCAGCGGCTAAAAGAAGAAAACATCAATTTATCCGGTGGCCGGTTGGAAACACCAGGCTACGATTACCTGGTGCGTACCATCAATCAGTTTGATTCATTAGCTGCCATTGAGCACTTGTACCTGACTACAGTAGGGCAAAGCCGGATCCTGCTCAAAGACGTGGCTGAAGTACGGGATGGCTTCGCCGATCGCCGCAGCATCAGTTACATCAACGGCCAGGAAGCCATCGAAGTGGCCATTTACAAAGAAGGTGATGCCAACACCGTGCAGGTGGCAGAGCACCTTCTGTCGCGACTGCCGCAATTGCAACAAAGTCTGCCCGCCGGCTACACCGTTACTCTGGTGTATGATCAGTCGGCTTTTATCAAGCAAGCCATTGCCGATGTGAAATCGGCTGCGGTGATCGGTGGTGCGCTGGCCATGCTGGTGTTGTATCTGTTTTTACGCAATGCCTGGGCAACGGTGATTATCTCGGTGTCTATTCCGGTCTCGGTGATTGCCACCTTCAATTTAATGTATGGTCAGGGCATCACCCTGAATATGATGAGCCTGGGCGGTATCGCACTGGCAGTTGGCTTATTGGTAGATAACGCCATCGTGGTGCTGGAAAATATTGCCCGCCACAAAGAAGAAGGTGCCGATGCCAAAGCCGCGGCCCGTCAGGGCACCAGTGAAGTGGCTATGGCCATTACTGCCTCTACACTAACGACCGTCGCGGTGTTTTTTCCGCTGGTGTTTGTCGAAGGCATTGCCGGGCAGTTATTTAAAGATCAGGCGATGACTGTCACCTTCGCCCTGTTGGTGTCGCTGGTGGTGGCATTAACGCTTATTCCAACCATGGCCGCCCGCAGTCGCAGGGTAGCCGTGGCGAATTCAGACCCGCATGGGCAGCAAGATCAACCAGCGGTATCTGTGCAGCTTGAGACCAAAAAACAAGGCCGTTTTAACCGGCTGCGCTACTATGCTGGCTTGCCATTTAGCTGGATTGCCATTAGCTGCCGAGCCTTGCTGCTGGGTATTCTCGGCCTGTTGACGCTGCTCTGGCGTGCGGTTTGCTGGGCATTTGGCTGGCTGTTTATGCCGTTGTTATGGCTGGTGCAGCGCGGTTTAGCACTGGCAGAACGCGGCTATGTACGTTTACTGAGCCTGGCGCTCGCTGCCAAAGGGCTGGCTATTCTATGCACCTTGGTCATCGCCGCGCTTTGTTACAGCGTGTTGCCACGCTTAGGGGCCGATGTGCTGCCAGAGCTGCAACAGGGGGAGTTTTATGTCGAGCTGCAACTGCCGGTTGGTACCGCCATTGAGCAAACCGATCGGGTGGTGAAGCAGTTGGCGGCACGGGTGGAAGCCCAACCTGAAGTCAGCCGCAGTTATGGCCAGGCCGGTACCGGCAGTCAGATGACGGTCGATCCAAGCATCGGTGGTAGCCATTGGGCGCGGTTGAATGTGGTGCTGCAACCAGGCAGTGGTGCCGAGCAAGAAGCTAAGGTGATAGCTGTGTTACGGCAGGAATTGCAGCAGTTGCCGGATGTACGGGCACGTTTTGACCGGCCACAGCTGCTGAGCTTTAGCACCCCGCTTGAAATTGAACTGGCGGGTTATGATCTGGTTGAACTGAAACAGGCAGCCGATCAACTGGTAGAACGCTTTGCGGCCGAGCCTCGCTTTACCGATGTAAAAACCAGTCTGAGGCCGGGCCAGCCAGAGCTCACGCTGTATTTTGATCATGGCCGGCTGGCGCAGCTGGGGATGACCGCTCAGCAAGTGGCGCGTCGGGTTGCGGTTTATGTCGGTGGCGAAATAGCCGGGCAGTACTCCATTTTGGATCGTAAAGTCGATATTCGGGTGCGGTTAGATGAGCCATTTCGGCAGAACGAGCAACAACTGGCTGAGCTGATTATCAACCCAGGCAGTGCCACGCCATTGCCGTTATCGGCGGTGGCAGAGATCCGCCGCGAACT
>JAIUMG010000241.1 GCA_022565655.1 Alkalimonas sp. | reverse complement strand
AATAATTTTATAGACGCTGGCGCGGCCAAAGCCCTGCGCGACGCCAATGACAAAAATCAACGCCGTAAATAACCATAAGTTGATTTCAATACTGAGCTGCACGTCACGTTCTAAGCCATGGATGGTCATGGTGGTTGGTGGGTAGCTCAGAAAAAACAAACAAACCAAACAAACCCAGAACACACTCCAATTGACTGCCCGACCACCGTATCGATCGGAAAACCAACCGCCTAGAGCTCGCGCCATGCTTGAGGTTGCGACAAAAAACAGCGTAAACGCCATGGCTTGCTGCAACTCCAGTTGGTAGGCCTGCATATAGTAACTAGGTAGCCAAAGGATCAGCGCTAAAAAACTGCCAAATACAAAGTAATAATACAAGCCAAATCGCCAGACTTGCAGGTGTCTTAGAGGCTTAAAATGAGCGCCCCAGGGTAAGTTATTGCGCGGTAGATGCTTTGGTAGCCTGGGGGCTATCAGGGCAAACAGCAGCAACATAAATAGCGTACCCAGAGCATAGGCAGGTCCGGTCCACCCCCAACCCTGCCAATTCACTAGCAAGGGGAGCAGGATTAATGAAATAGCGGCCCCGGCATTTCCGGCACCAAAAATACCCAGTGCCAAGCCCTGTTGTTCGCGGCTGAACCAGTCGGTGACGTAACGAATCCCAAAAGTAAAAGATACACCGCTCAGGCCAATCCAGAGCCCAAGCCAGAAAAAGCCCTGAAAGCTGTCAATTAACGGCAGCAATAACAGAGCCGGTATGGTCAGCAACATCTGCCAAAGCCAGAGGGTGCGGGCACTAAAGTACTCCGACAGGATCCCGGCTGGGAAGCGCAGTAAAGCACCTGACAAAATTGGCGCTGACAACAACACGCCAAGCTCAGTGCCGCTGAGTGCTAACTTATGCTGAAAATCAATCGCCAGTACCGCGTATAAAGTCCAGACCGAGAAGTTTGCAGCAAAGGCCAGCGTCGCCATGCTCAAGGCTCGCCAGGCATGCGGCAGAGTTGCATTCATGCATCAACACTCCTTCAAGACATCAGTGCCAATATCATACGCGGCTTTTTTTCTGGCTGCTGAGCGCGCAGGAGATACCCCGAAGAAGCTGCCGCATCCGCTCAGGCAAGGTCAGCTACCGCGATCTAGGTAGTAAGGGCTGTTGCCATGCTGTCTGGCTTGATTTGGTCGCTATCCATTAGAGGGTAGGGGCTATTTTCCTTGTTTTTAGAGTGGTTTCTCAGCTTGATGCAGATCAAGTTATGCTGCCACTAAGGCGCTCAGACTTGCGCCAGGAATCCTCCTGTTAATGCCCCTGAGGTGAGTTATGTCCGATAGTGGAAGTTTCAATGTGCTGAAGTTCAGCGACCCGAAAATTAAAAGCTTGCACCTGACCTGGTTTGCATTTTTTCTGACATTTGCCGTTTGGTTTGCCCATGCGCCTTTGTTGTCGTCCATTCAGCTCAGCTTGAGCCTGACCGATGCACAAATCCGCGCCTTGCTTATCTTAAACGTCGCCATCACCATACCAGCACGCATAGTGGTGGGCATGCTGGTGGATAAATTTGGCCCACGAATTATTTACTCGGGATTGCTAATTATTTCCGCTTTCCTCTGTCTTGGCTTTGCCTTTGCCAACACTTACACCAGCTTGGCGATATTCCGCTTTTTGCTGGGCTTTGTCGGCGCAGGCTTTGTTATTGGCATCCGCCTGGTTAGTGAATGGTTTCCGGCTCATCAGGTCGGTACGGCTGAAGGCATTTATGGCGGCTGGGGTAACTTTGGCTCTGCGGCGGCGGCTATGTTGCTGCCGACCATCGCTTTGATGTACGGTGGTGATGATGGCTGGCGCTACGCCATTGCTAGTGTTGGCGTCATTTGTGGTCTGTACGGTCTGGTATTTTATAAATATGCCCGAAATACGCCAAAAGGTTCTATTTACTTCAAGCCGAAGAAAACCGGTGCCATGGAAGTAACCAGCTGGGGTGACTTATGGTTACTGTTATTGATGAACATTCCTATGTATCTGGCACTGGCTGTGCTGGCCTGGCGCTTATCGCCTTCAGGCGTCCATTTGTATGAAGCCGACTGGCTGTATATTTTCTGGGGTATTTTGGTGGTGTTGTTTATCTTCCAAACCCAGCAAACCTGGCGTATTAATGCCGAACATCTGAGAGCAGGTGTACCGGAACTGCAAAAGTATTCCTTTAAACAAGTAGGGATCCTTAATATCGCCTATTTTGCTACCTTTGGTTCTGAACTTGCGGTGGTTTCCATGCTACCACTGTATTTCCTGCAAACCTTTGAGGGATTAACCCCGGTTACTGCTGGCTTACTGGCATCTGGTTTTGCCTTTATGAATCTGGTATCCCGACCGATGGGTGGCTGGTTCTCCGACAAGTTTGGACGTCGGCGCAGCTTGCTGATCCTGACAGCAGGTTTGGCGGTTGGTTACTTTTTGATGGGTTTAATCGACAGTTACTGGTGGATCCCTCTTGCAGTATTGGTCACCATGGCGTGTTCGTTCTTTGTGCAGGCTGGGGAAGGCGCGGTATTTGCCATGATCCCATTAATTAAGCGCAGCATGACCGGGCAAATCGCCGGCATGGCTGGAGCCTATGGTAATGTAGGTGCTGTCGCCTATTTGACGGTGCTTAGCTTTGTTAGTTACAGTACCTTTTTCTTTGTGATTGCTGCATCAGCAGTGGTTGGCTTGATTGCGATGATCTTCTTGGAAAATCCCAAAGGCCAGATTGCTGAGGTAATGCCAGATGGAACTGTACACACCATCGATGTTGGTCACAAATAGCATGACTATGAGGGGCTAACAACGTGAGTGCACTGCGATTGCAACTGACCATTGCCGCGCGCTGTGAGGCTGGTGGTAAAGAAAGCAATGAAGATGCGGTGGCGTATGAGCTCCCCGAGGATCCGCATAGACTGACCTACAAAGGGGCGGTGCTGGCACTGGCTGATGGTGTCAGCAGCGCTGAAGCAGGTCGGGATGCCAGCCATACGGCTGTACAGTCTTTTGTGCAGGATTATTTAACCACACCAGATACCTGGTCGGTGAAACACAGTGCCGAACAGGTGTTATCCACTATTAACCTGCGGCTTTATCGCCGAAGCCATGCCTACCATAACCAGTTGAAAGGTCACCTTTGTACCTTCAGTGCTGTGGTGGTGAAATCCCATACGGCGTACTTTTTCCATATTGGCGATAGCCGGATCTACCTGCTGCGGGCAGGTGATTGTCATCAGCTAACCACCGATCACAGCACGGAGCTGCAAGACAAACGTCAGTTTTTGGTGCGAGCTTTGGGGATGGACAGTGATTTAAGGATTGATTTTGGCCGCCAGCAGCTGCAAAGCGGCGACTTATTGTTACTGAGCACCGATGGTTTGCATGACTTTATCCGGCCGGAACAATTTAACAGCATTCTGGCTCAGCCGAGTGAGCCGGATGAGCTGGCTGAACAGTTGTATCAATTGGCCCTGCAACAGGGATCAGACGATAACATCAGTGTGATCATCGCCCGGGTAGATGTGCTGCCGATCGAGAACATCGATGATTACAGTGAGCGGTTAACTCGCTTACCTTTTCCGCCAGCACTGCAGGCTGGTATGAAGGTCGACGGCTATCGCATCGAGCGCGAGCTGTATGCCAGCAACCGCAGCCATTTGTATCTGGTTACCGATGAAGCCAGCGGGCAACAGCTGGTAATGAAAAGTCCATCGGTGAATTACGCCGATGATGCTCATTACATCGATCGTTTTATTAAAGAAGAATGGATCGGCAGTCGCATTCAAAGCCCCAATGTGGTGAAAGTAATACGACAAAACCGGGCTCGTAGTTTTTTGTACTACCTGTTGGAGTATGTCGAAGGGCAAAGCTTAGAGCGCTGGATGCAGCAGCATCATCCAGTTAAGCCCAGCCAGGCCATCAAACTGGCCGGGCAGATAGCCCAGGGCTTACAGGCTTTTCACGACTGCGAAGCCATTCATCAGGATTTAAAGCCCGGCAATATCCTGATCACTGCCGATGAGCAGGTCAAAATCGTTGATTTTGGTTCGGTGTTTGTCGCCGGGGTGGCGGAAGTGTTTATTCCGCTTGATCACGATGCCGCGCTTGGTACTGCCTGTTACTCCGATCCGCAGTACCTGATGGGGCATAACTCCGGTATTCAGGGCGATGTGTATGCGCTGGCGACCATTTGCTATGAGCTATTTACCGGCCAGTTGCCTTATGGTGAAAAAATCGAGGACTGTCGCAGCGCCAGTGATTTTGATCGGCTGCGTTACATCAGTGCGCGGCAGCACAACCCACGTATCCCTATGTGGTTTGACCGCGCGCTGGAAAAAGGAGTGGCTTTCGATTTGCAACAGCGCTACACCACACTGCAGAGCCTGCTGCGGGATTTAAAACAGCCCAATCCGGAGTTTCTACGTGACGAAGTCAAGCGCAGCACCCGCACCAGCAGCTTGTTGTTCTGGCAGCTGCTGTCTGGTTTTTGGTTTGTTACCTTGCTGCTGGTGATCTGGTTGTTTTTATTGCAGCGATAGGGGTTAGCTCTTCGGACGAAACGGCTTGATCACCGCTTCATTACACTCCAGATAAGGCCCTTCCATCAAATCAATGCAGTAGGGCACGGCCGGAAAGACCGCATCCAGACACTGGCGAATGGCTTTGGGTTTACCGGGCAGGTTGATGATCAGGCAACTGCCACGCAGGCCTGCGGTCTGGCGCGATAAAATCGCGGTAGGCACATACTTTAACGATTCCTGCCGCATCAACTCGCCAAAGCCTGGCATCATGCGATCGCACACAGCTTCAGTAGCCTCTGGCGTGACATCACGCTTCGATGGGCCGGTGCCGCCGGTAGTGACAATCAAACAACAGCCTTCGTTCGCCAGATCTTTCAGGGTTTGTTCAATCTGCGGCTGCTCATCCGGGATCAGCCGGTATTCGGCCTGCCAGTCGGATGTCAGGTAATCGCTTAACGTCTCACGGATGGCTTGACCAGAAATATCTTCATACACCCCAGCGCTGGCCCGATCGCTGACCGTGACTATTCCGATCTTTGCGCCCATCTTAGCACCAACTTTTGCTTGCTGTTCCATCGAATCCTCACGCTAATTACTCAACACTCAACACTCAACACTCAACACTCAACACTCAACACTCAACACTCAA
>JAIUMG010000240.1 GCA_022565655.1 Alkalimonas sp. | reverse complement strand
CTGAGCAAACCAACTTACTGGCACTGAATGCTGCTATTGAAGCCGCACGGGCTGGTGAAGCGGGTCGGGGCTTCTCGGTTGTGGCGGATGAAGTACGACAGCTGGCGACTCGGGCGCAGACTTCAACCGCTCAGATTGAAGACGTCATTAAGCGCTTGCAACGTAAAACTGAGTTGGCCGTTACGGCCATGCAAAACAATACGGCGCGAGCCAATGAAGTGTTTGAGTCAACCGATGACGCCAGTGATGCCATTGAGAGCATTTTGAAAAATATTCAGAATATTCAACAAATGAACCAGCAAATCGCTGCGGCTGCATTGCAGCAAAGCACGGTGGCAGAAGAGATCAACCGTAGCCTGACCAATATACAGGTTGCCGGGGAACAATCCTCCGTGGCGATTGAAGAAACGGCTAAAACCAGCGCCACGCTTAGTCAACTTGGCCTGGAACAACAAGAGCTGACCCAACAGTTTCGGCTAACCGCGGCCTGAACCCCCATGACTGGCAGCCGTGCTGCCAGTCCTAGCGAGGAACTACACGATGTTGGATCTTTATTCCAAGCTAACCCCAGGTGCATTCTATCTGTTCGTCGCTGATGCTTTTGGGCGTTATAGCCTACCCGCAATTAGCAAGAGCGTGGAAGATATGATGGGCTACTCGGCACAAGAGCTGCAAAACAACCCCGAGCTGATCTTTGACCGCATGCATCCAGACGATAAGAAAAAGGTGCAGGATGATATTCATCAATCTAAACAGCAATTAACGACCTTTCACTGCCAGTACCGCATGCAACACCGCGATGGCCGCTGGATATGGCTGGCCGCTCACTCCGAACCTGAGGAGGCAGCCGAGCAGCAAACATTATGGCGGGGCTTTCTGTACGATATCAGTGAACAAAAGCAATTTGAGCAACAACTTTCCAAAGCAGCCGATGAGGCTCAGCAACTGCTCGATCACATGATGGATGCAGTGATCAGCACCGATCAGCAAGGCGTGATCTTAAGTTTTAATCCTGCCGCAGAGCAATTGCTTGGCTATCACTCTACTGAAACCATTGGCCAGAACATCAAGTTGATTATGCCCCCCCATCATGCAGAAAAACATGACCGCTACCTGCACAACTATCAACAACATCAGGCCGCCAAAATTATTGGCAACTCACGGCGGCTGGAAGCCAGGCATAAAGAGGGCTATGCCATCCCGATTGAGCTTAGAGTTTGCGAAATTAGTAGTCGGCATGGGAAAAAGTTTCTTGGTGTACTGCGCGATCTGACCGAACAGCAAGAGCAACACCGGGTGGTGCAGCAACTTCAGCAGCAGGATCCTCTGACGCAATTGCCCAATCGTCAGGCATTCCTGCAACAGTTAGCCGCTACTACCAAGAGTTACTCCAGAAGCCCGGTTCAGTACGGTTTGCTACTACTGGATATCGATCACTTTAAACGCCTGAATGATACCACCAGCCATGGCTTTGGAGATCAGGTATTATGCGAGCTGGCCAGGCGTCTGAAACAACTTCCAAGCAGCATGCATCACCTGGCCCGGGTTGGAGGCGATCAGTTCGCCATCATCTGGCCATTACTGACACCAGACCCAGCCGAGCTTTTACCCCAACTGGCCAGTGCAGCCGAAACTATTTTGCAACGCCTTGCCACGCCGATTGCTTTATCAGATGCATCCTGCACGATCTCCGTCAGTATCGGCATCTGTTTGCTGACTGATGACATGCGGCATGATCAATGGCTGCATTTTGCAGAGTCGGCCATGTATCATGCCAAAAGTCAGGGCCGCAATACCTATGAAATTTTCACACCAGAATTAGAGCAGCAAGAGCTAAGTCAGGCACAGTTGGCGCTGGATTTACGCCAGGCCATCGATAACAATGAGTTTCAGTTGTATCTGCAAGGGCAGTTTAATCAACAGGGCCAGCTGGTTGGGGCAGAGGCCTTGCTGCGTTGGCATCACCCTAAGCGTGGCATGATCCCACCGGATATATTTATTCCTCTGGCGGAAGAAACAGAGGCAATTCTGCACATTGGTCGCTGGGTACTTGATCAAGCCGGCCAGTTGCTGCACCACTGGCAGCAGGACCCGTCACGGCGCGATGTTCAATTGGCGATCAACATCAGCTCACGCCAGTTCAGCGATACGCACTTTGCCCAAGATGTGCTGAACTGTCTGGATAAGTACAACTTTCCGGCAGAGCAACTGCACCTGGAACTGACAGAAAGTCTGCTTATTGACAATGCCGTTGAGGTGGCCAATACCATGATGCGCTTACATAGCCGGGGGCTGACCTTTTCTTTGGATGACTTTGGCACGGGCTATTCTTCATTGAATTATCTCAAACGGCTGCCATTGCAAACGTTAAAGATTGATCGCAGCTTTGTCCGCGATCTAACCACCAACCCCCAAGATGCTTTAATTGCCCGCAGTATCGTGTCGTTGGCGCATAACCTCGGCCTGAGTGTAATTGCTGAAGGGGTTGAAACGGTCGAGCAGCTGCAAACCCTGAATAAGATGGGCTGCAACTGTTATCAGGGCTACTACTTTCAGCAGCCCTTGCCGCTAACAGAGTTTGAGCAGGCTCAGCCGGACATGCAGCAAAATGGTAAAAGCTTAGCCACAGGCAATAGCCAATCGTTTATGGCTTGAAAGGCAACTCCATGCAAAAAGCCGGCAGTCATGCCGGCTTTTCTTGTTGCAAAGCAAGCTTAGCTTAGCCGAGAAAAGAATTCAGCCCGGGTACGAGCATCTTCGCGGAAAGAGCCGCCAAGCGCCGTGGTCTGGGTTTTAGAATTCACATCCATGACACCGCGAGCTTTTACGCAGTAATGCACCGCTTCCATACTCACCGCAACATCGTCGGTTTCAAGCAAGGTTTGCAGTGCCACTAAGACTTGCTCAGTCATGCGTTCCTGCACCTGGGGACGCTGGGCAAAGAAACGCACAATCCGGTTGATTTTAGATAAACCAATCACCCGGTTACCGGGTATGTAGGCGACAGTGGCAGAACCATCAATGGTGACAAAATGATGCTCACAAGTGCTGGAAAAACTGATATCGCGAACCTTGATCATCTCTTTGACATTCATTTTGTTGTCAATCTGAGTAACCTTGGGGAAGTGCTGGTAATCCAGACCGGAAAAAATTTCATCCACATACATTTTGGCAATGCGATGCGGCGTTTCGGCCAGGCTATCATCGGCCAAGTCCAGCCCAAGGGTCTGCACCACTTGCGACATCAAGGCAGAAATTTTCTGGTATTTTTCATCGCGGGTCAGCCCCGTTTCCAGCATGGGTGTTTCCAGCCCTTTCGCTTCAAGGGCGCTACGCACACGGATCGCTTCTTCAGATAACATACAATTTCCAGACAATGGGTAACACGCTTTATACAGCAGTATAGTTGCTTCAGTTCAAAAAAAATTAAACCAAACGACTATTGTACCCGACGTAAAGCAGTGAGCAAAATTTTCGGCTCAACTTCTGGCCCACTGAGATCGTCATCCCAATCGGTACCAATCAATAAGCCATCATCATACATCTCTTTTAGCCAGCTATCGCAAAACACATCCAGCGGAATCGCTTCTGGTTTATAAGCCGCCCACTCATCGCTGCATTGCTTTTGCGCATCGGCTTCTGATGACCAAAATGGGATCACGTCGGTTTCTTCAAACTCAACCGACTCGACCACCAATAAATCTTCACCTTCGGCCAGAGCCCAGACCACACCGGTGGTTTTCGCTTCTTCTACAAATTTCTGATACTGAGGATCATGGATCACATCGGTCATAGGGGGCTCACTGTTTGTGCATAAATGTATGGCTATTAGAACAGAAATCATGCCTGGCCCGCTACTTTTTATCCTCAGCTTATTGTCTACCTGCGCCGACTTCACGCCTGCAGTGAAATCACGTACAATTCAGCCATTGCAATCAATGAAGTGGAACTCATGGCACAATATATTTACAGCATGCATCGGGTATCGAAAGTTGTCCCGCCGAAGAAAACCATTTTAAAAGATATCTCCTTGTCGTTTTTTCCGGGCGCTAAAATTGGTGTGCTCGGTTTAAACGGTGCCGGTAAGTCAACCTTGCTGCGCATTATGGCCGGGGTGGATCAAGAGTTTGAAGGCGAAGCCCGGCCTTTAGCCGGCACCAAAATCGGTTACTTGCCGCAAGAACCAGTGCTGGATACCAGCAAAACCGTGCGAGAAATCGTGGAAGAAGCCGTAGCCGATGTCAAACAAGCCTTCACCCGCTTGGACGAAGTGTATGCAGCTTACGCCGAAGAAAATGCTGACTTTGATGCCTTAGCCAAAGAACAAGGTGAACTGGAAGCACTAATCCAGGCCAAAGATGGTCACAATCTGGATAACACTTTAGAACGGGCAGCTGATGCCCTGCGTTTACCTGCTTGGGATGCCAGCATCGAGCATTTGTCAGGTGGTGAACGCCGCCGGGTGGCCATTTGCCGTTTGTTACTGGAACGTCCCGATATGCTGCTGCTGGATGAGCCGACCAACCACCTGGATGCCGAATCCGTCGCCTGGTTAGAGCGCTTCTTGCACGATTACCCTGGCACTGTGGTCGCCATTACCCACGACCGCTACTTTTTGGATAATGTCGCCGGTTGGATCCTGGAGCTGGACCGTGGTTATGGTATCCCGTGGGAAGGCAATTATTCATCCTGGCTGGAGCAAAAAGAAGCCCGACTGGCGCAGGAAGAGAAAACCGAGCATGCCCGCCAGCGCTCCATCAAGCAAGAGCTGGAGTGGGTTCGTACCAACCCGAAAGGCCGTCATGCCAAGAGCAAGGCCCGGATGGCTCGCTTTGAAGAGTTGCAAAATTCTGACTTTCAAAAACGCAATGAAACCAATGAGCTATTCATTCCACCAGGGCCGCGTTTGGGCGATAAGGTGTTGGAAGTGGAACATCTGCGTAAAAGCTTTGGTGATAAATTACTGATTGATGACTTAAGCTTCAGCATCCCTAAAGGCGCTATTGTCGGCATTATCGGCCCGAATGGTGCTGGTAAATCGACCTTGTTTAAAATGATCAGCGGTAGCGAGCAACCCGATTCAGGCAGCATCAGTGTCGGTGATACCGTGCAGATTGCCTCGGTTGAGCAGTTCCGTGACAGCATGGATGCCAAAAACACCGTGTGGCAGGAGATTTCAGACGGTCAGGATATTTTACAGGTCGGTAC
>JAIUMG010000239.1 GCA_022565655.1 Alkalimonas sp. | reverse complement strand
GCCGATTTGGGTGCGCTTCAAAATCGCTTCCAGGCCACCATTCGTAACCTAACCAACATTTCTGAAAATGTGTCAGGTGCACGTAGCCGGATCCGTGATACGGACTTTGCTCGTGAAACAGCAGAGCTAACCCGGGCACAGATTTTGCAGCAGACTAGTACTACGGTATTAGCGCAGGCAAATCAGCGTCCACAGGCAGCCTTATCGTTATTGGGTTAAACTAATACGGCATAAAGGTGAAAACTTGATTTAAGTTTTCACCTGGTTTGCCGATAAGGAGTTTAATGATGAGTAGTGTGAATGCAGCCAGTAGCAATCAGGTGATGCCTCAGGCTCATGCGGTACCTGTGAGTGAGCTCAATGGTTCTTCCGCTACCTTGTCCAATAGCAACAAGGCAGCAGCAAAGCCAGAAGCTTCTGTTGAAAAAGCGACTGAGCTTGATAAAAATCAATTGCAAGAAGCGGTTGATGTTATTAATCAGGCTGTTGTGATGGATCAACGCTCGCTGAGTTTTTCAGTGGATGATGTATCCGGCCGTTCCATTATTAAAGTGAAAGACCTGGAAACTGAGGAGCTGATTCGGCAGATACCGACAGAAGAGATTCTGAAAGTTGCGCAGGATATCAAACGTCTTCAGGAAGAAATGGGGCAGTCACTAGGCCTGTTGATTGATAAACGAGTATAGGAGGCATTCATTATGTCTGGTTCAGGTGTAAACTTTCTGGGGGCGGCTTCAGGCTTGCCACTGGAAGATTTGGTGAATTCATTTGTCGGCGTTGAACGGCAAACGAAGCTTGGCCGTATTACTGAAACCAAACAAAGACTGGATGCATCCTTATCAGGATTTGGCCGCTTAAAATCGGCCATATCCGCTTTTCGTGATGCTGCTCGTGATATGAGTGGTACCAAACTGAATGCACGGACGACCAGTGTACGTCAACCTGTTGAAGATCAAACATTTATTAGAGCAGAGTCTGCAACTGGAGCCGCTCCAGGTGTGTTTGATGTAAAAGTGAATCAGTTGGCTGCAGGGAGTCGTTTAGAATCCGATGATGCAGCGTTTACGGGGGCCGATGAAGTAATTGCGACCACAGCCGGGAAGCTGACCTTTGAAGCCGATGGCAAAAGTTTCGACATTAATGTATCGGCAGGCATGACGCTAAACCAGTTGCGTCAGAGCATTAATCAAAATAAAAATAACTTTGGCGTGAATGCAAATATTATCAATGCTGGTGGAACCGCAGGCACTAAATTAGTGCTGACTTCGAATGTCACAGGCAGCGGAAACGATCTCAGCATCAGCAACAATAACGCTGAGTTGGATCGTTTATCAACCGTGGCGACTGGGCCTGATCCGGCAGGATTAACCATCAACAAAGCTGCGCAAGATGCCATTCTTGAAATTGATGGTATCGTTGCGACCAACAAAACCAACACTTTTAAGAACGTTATTCAAGACACGACCATAACCGCAGAAGACGTAACACCGGACGGTAACAATGCCAGGTTGACCATAGCGACAGACAGAGAAGCCACCAAAGAAAAAATTGATGACTTTATTGAGCGTTACAACGCTATTGTTTCTTTGGTTGGCAACCTGACCAAGAACCGTAAGCTGGGAACTGATGGCCAAACGGTTGAAGCCGAAGGTGGTTCGTTAAGTGGTGATCCTTTACCCCGCTCAATGATGTCTCAGTTAAGAAATATTCTTGGGTCCAATACCGAAGTAGCGGATAGTAGCTTCTCGACCTTATATGCCATGGGGATTAGTTTTGATAAAGATGGCAAACTTGAAATTCAAAGTACCGCTGAGTTCGGTGGTGAGTCCGGACGTCAGCGTTTTGAGCGAGCTTTGGATGAGAACTTCGATGATATGGCACGTTTCTTTGGTGCTGATGGTGGTTTGGTTGACAAACTCGACAGCTACGTTAAAGAGTTTAGCCAGGCTGGCGGGATTATCGCTTCAAAAGAAAACATTCTGCGAGAACAGCTCACCCAAAACAGTAAGAACCGTGAAGCTTTTGAGCGTTACATCGCCAGTTACGAAGATACTTTGCGAAAAAAGTATGGCGCCTTAGACAGTTTGTTGGGCTCAATGCAAAATACAGCAAACTTTGTGACTTCACAGCTTGCAAACTTACCTGGTTTTGGTGGTGGTTCGTCTAATTAAGGAGTAAACAACCATGAGTTACGGCATTAAAGCGTATAAATCCGTTGCAGTGAAAGATGATTTGGCGGTAGCCGATCCGCATCGGGTCATCCAGTTGCTGATGCAAGGGGTGCTGGAAAATACAGCCAAAGCCAAAGGGTGCATCGAGCGGAAAGATTATGCCGGTAAAGCGGCAACACTCTCCAAAGCGATGACCATAATTTCCGCACTGCAAGGCTCATTGGATATGGAAGCGGGCGGCGATATCTCCGATAACCTTTGGTCCTTATATGATTTTATGAATAATCATCTGATTTTAGCCAGCCGCGAGAAAAGTGTTGCTAAAATTGATGAAGTTATTGAGTTGATGCTTACCATCAAAACAGCTTGGGATCAGATCCCAGTCAGTGAGCGTGAAAAAGGCTATCAAATGCAGGCTTCGAAACAGAGTCAGCCTGCGGCGGCAGGGGTATAATGTCAGACTATTTTGGCTGGAAACAGCAATTAGATGAACTTAGGCAACAACTGGATCAGGCTCTGCAAGAGCCTGATTTAGATCCAGAACAACTCAACGTATTGTTTGAGCAATACCACCAACACATAACCTCTGGCACTGATTTTGCTGATGACTTTCCTGATTATGGTGTTTTTCTACAACAACACCTTGACTGGATAGGGGAAGCCATGACTACACTGACCCTGACACAAGAAAAATTCGCAGCTGATTTGCTGCTTTTACAGCGACGCAAAAAAGCGAAAGTCGGTTATAACCAAAATAGTTAAGTTCGATCATTTGCTTTTTTGATTGAACATTGCTGGTTTTTCATTTGCTGTGGGTTCAGAATGCTGAAATACATTAATTATCAACTGGATGAAAATACCGCTCAACAAGAACAACTTGAGCAGGAGATTGCATCCTCGATCAATCGTACGTTTACTGCCAATATGGCAGCCTTCAAACAATACATCCCTTCAGTACTGGATATTGTGAATGAGCATCAGGTTCAGCAATATTCTGTGTTTTGTAATCGGCATGGAGAATTAAATGCGGTTGACTTCGCAACTGGCCGGGTTCTTTACGGTGAACATCCATATCAGGAAATCAGCGACGAAGTGGATTCATTTTGTCGATTGGCCCCTTATTTTGATTTGAATGCTGAGCCTGCATCTGAGCAGGGCAGTTGGCAGTTCGAGCCATTGCCGGCTTCCGTGGATACCATCCTGGTGTTTGGCCTTGGCATGGGCTATCAGCTGAACCTGTTGCTGCAGCAAGTTCGGGTGAAGTACATCATTGTGTATGAGCCTTCGGTCGATTACTTATTCTGTTCGTTACAGGCCAATGACTGGTCACAGTTATTTGAGCTGGCTGCCAGCCTGGGCACGCAAGTTTTTCTTCAACTAGGTAATGATGCGAGCTCATTGCCATCAGACTTGTCCGAATTGTGTGAGGCAACGTCTCAGCAGCGTTTTTATGTGTATCGTCATTATTTTCATCCGGTGATGGATAAGGTAATTCATTTTGTAATGCAACACTGTGGGCAAAAGCAAACGTTGTTGCAGGGCAATCAGCATTTTGACCAATACAAGCACTTGTATGATTTTATTGCTGAGCGAAACCCGAATGTACTGGGGAATACTGAACCTCAACCCGGCTCAGAAAATAACGCTCTGTATGAAAAAAACATGGCAGCTATTGCTCATTTTTATCCGCAAGTGCATCAGGCTATACAAAAGCATTCAGCAACACACTGGCAGTTGGTTTTGGATAACAAGCAGCAACAAAATTTGTATCACTCAGAACGACGTGCATTGTTTTATCAGAATTGCGCTGCTGAGTCAGAGCAAGTCATCGATTATTTTACCCATCATCCATATAAAGATGATGTGATCCTTGGGCAAAAAATTACCCGAAAATTAAAACACTACTTGCACTTTTCCCAAATGCAGAAAATTCAGCCTATTCTGTCAAAATCTCTGCAAAGCAAAAGTTTGCTACCCGAGCAGGTTGAGTCATTGATTATTTTTGGCGTCGCGCTTGGCAAACACATTGAAGTATTGACTCAACGTCATCAAATTAAAAACTTATATATTTGCGAGCCAAATCTTGATTTCTTTTTAGCTAGTCTGCACGTGACGGACTGGGCGGATATTTTGCATCATGCTGATGAGAATGAGTGTCGGATTTATCTTAATTTAGGTGGTGATGGCAGCCGTTACTTTTATGATCTGATGTCTCAATTTTATCAGGTGGGAGCATATTCGATAGCTAACACCTATATGTTGAGTTCGTACTACAATGAAACCATGCAAAAAGCGATCTACGACTTACGAGCTGAGCTAAAAGTGGTGCTGGCTATAGGCGAGTATTTTGATCATGCTCGTTACGGGGTGGCCCATACCTACCGCAGTTTGTCGGATGGGCACCGGTTTTTCAAACATGCAACGAAACAGTACGCGCATCATACCGCGCTGGATATACCTGTGTTTGTTGTTGGCAATGGCCCAAGCTTGGATCAGTCATTTGATTACCTAAAAGAATACCAAGATAAAGCGATTATCATAAGTTGTGGTACAGCTTTGCAGGCGTTGCACCGGCATGGTATTTGTCCTGATTTTCATGCCGAAATAGAGCAAAACCGCGCAACCTATGACTGGATATCGCAAGTACAAGACCTCAGTTATCTAAAAAAAATTCGCTTACTAAGTGTCAATGGAATTCATCCAGATACGGCAGCATTATTTAAAGAAACCTTACTGTGCTTTAAAGATGGCGAAGCATCCACCTATGTGTTTCAGAATGGCCTGACCAAACAGGGTATTCAGGTGGCCTCTTTAAGCTATGCGTACCCTACGGTCACCAATTTAGTGGTCAATACCATGCTAAAACTGGGCTATCGCATGCTGTATTTATTTGGGGTAGATCTGGGCTTCTCGGATATTAATTATCATCACTCCAAATCATCCGCTTACTATAAAAAAGACGGCACCGAAGTATACAATTATCAAAAAGCGCATGGTGGAGGCTTACCTGCTGCAGGCAACTTTAGGCCTCAGGTGTTTACTAAACCTGAG
>JAIUMG010000238.1 GCA_022565655.1 Alkalimonas sp. | reverse complement strand
GCAACAGCGATGACATGGCTTCGACCGGGCGGCTGATGTAACGGCTAAGCAACCAGCCGGCGATGGCACTGAACATCAGCGCCAGCAGCACAGCAACCATTGATGACAGCAGCGAGCTTTGGCGTGCCATTTTTATCGAGTCACGTTGCAGTTGCACGCTAAGATAGCCCAGTACCTCTGAAGCTTCAGCGGATGATGACTCCTGCCGGATGGGAGTACGGATAATCAGCCAGTCTTGCAGGGATTGCAGCTCTGTGTACTGCAATGCCCCCTGTTGTGCCGGGTACTTAAGCAAATCAATGGTTGGATGATGGTTACTGGTGGCGACCAGGCGATGGTCGGCAGTATAGATGGCAATACTTTTCACCAGCGGTGAGTTTTTTCGATGGCTGATATCCAGCAGCCGGTTGAGCAATGGCGTGTTTTGTTCGGCTAACGCCTGCTCACTGGCCAGCGCCAGAGGCTCAGCTATATTGCTGGCTTGCTGCTCCAGAAAGTTTTGCACATCCTGTGTTCGTGCCTGGCTGAAGTACCAGCCAAGTAAAATACTGATCAGCAAAGCGGGCGCTATGGTGAGCAGTAGAATGCGATGTTGAAGCGCAATAGTCGTCATGGCGTAAGTGGCTTGCTACAATACGAGATTCTGTCAGCTATCATGACACAACCGAACTTAAATGCCTATAAGGGTGCCTTGGCAATGGCTATCATCTATCAAACAAAACGCAAAACGAATGCCAAGCGGCAGATGCAGGTGCAGATCACCGCTTTGGACCATTTGGGCCAGGGGATCGCTCGTCACCAAGAGCAGATCATTTTTGTACCGCAAGCGCTGCCGCAGGAAACCGTGCAGGTACAGCTGACGGATAGCAAAAAGTCGTATGCAAAAGCCAGGTTGACCAAGGTACTGACTCCTTCTGCGTTTCGGCAAGCCCCGCCTTGCGAGCATTTTACCGATTGCGGTGGCTGTCAGCTGCAACATGCAAGTTCGGCTCAGCAATTGCTCTGGAAGCAGCAGGCGGTTGATCATTTATTGCAGCATCAGCTGCAGTTAACTGAATTGCCATGGCAGCCCGCCATCGAGAGCCCTGCTACGGGGTATCGACGCAAGGCTCGATTAGGTGTCTGGTATCAGCAAAGTCGGCGTCAGTTCCAGATTGGGTTTCGTCAACAAGGTGATTTCCGCATTCAGCCACTGCAGGATTGTCTGGTGCTAAGCCCGGTGATCCGACCGGTGTTTAGCAAAGTAACTCCGGTACTAAAACAACTGCAGCAAGGTCGCAGTATTACCCATCTGGAATTGATTGATGCTGATGGCAAGGCCTATGTTATTGTGCGGCATACGCAGACGCTACCGGATGAAGATATCAAGCGGTTAATTGAGTGCTGGCCTGATGCCTGCTGGATTGGTGAAGCCGACTCAGGTCAGTTTACGCCATGGCAAGCCGGTGACATCGTCTTAGGTTATCGTTTAGCGGATCAGCAATTGACACTTGAGTTTGCTCCGGATGATTTTATTCAGATCAATGCTGATGTGAATCAAACCATGGTGAATACAGCGCTTGATTGGCTGGATATACAGCCCGGAGATCGGGTATTGGATCTGTACTGTGGCATCGGTAACTTTAGCTTGCCGCTGGCACAAAAAGCAGCTCAAGTGGTTGGGGTCGAAGGGGTGAGTAAGATGGTGCAGCGCGCTGCAACCAATGCTAAGCTAAATGGTCTTAGTAATGCTGACTTTGTGCAAGCGGATCTGCACTTGCCCTGGCCAGCGACCGGCTGGAGCCAGACCGCCTATCAGAAAGTGCTGTTGGATCCAGCCCGTGCCGGCGCCGAGGGCAGTGTTGAGCAGTTAGGTCAACTGGGGGCTGAGCGGGTACTCTATGTATCTTGCAATCCGGAAAGCCTAGCGCGGGATGCCGTAAAGCTGATGGCTCAGGGCTATCGATTAACCCGGTTAAACGCCATTGAAATGTTCCCATATACCCGCCATTTGGAAGTAATGGCACTGTTCTGCTTACAAAGTAAGACGAAGCAAACCAAACCTGCATGAAACCACAAGGGGAGAACCATGGTCACCGTTCGCCATGCACACCGAACTGACAGCACTGAGACTTTTGCCAGACTGACCGCACTGAGGTTATCTGAGCTGAAAATTGATGCTTTGCTGGCAGCGGAAGCCTGGCTGTCAAGCCAACCACTGGCAGAGTATGCGTCGGAGATTCGCGATGGCTGGGAAATGGTTGAAATCCTGGCTGACCTCCGGATGGATAAAGATGCGTTGCTGGCCGCCTTGTTGTTTCCGTTGTTTGATGGTGACTTATTATCGGCAGAACAAATCGAGTCGCACTTCCCGGAAGCAGTCCTGCCTATGCTGTTGGCCGTCAAACAAATGGAAGCCATTCGCAGCATTCCTGTGGGAACTCATCAGACACTGCAGCCACAACAAGCCGATAATCTGCGTCGTATGCTGCTGGCCATGGTGGAAGATGTACGCGCTGTAGTGATCAAACTGGCCAGTCAGATCTGTGAGTTGCGTAATGTTAAAAATGCCGATGAAGAAACGCGTGTACTGGCGGCTAAAGAAACCAATGCGATTTTTGCGCCCCTGGCCAACCGTCTTGGTATTGGCCAGATTAAATGGGAACTGGAAGACTTAGCATTTCGCTACTTGCACCCGCAATTGTATAAACAAATTGCCAGCTTGTTGGAAGAAAAACGGCTCGATCGCGAGCAATTTATGCTGGATTTTGTCGCTCAGGTTGAGCGCAAGATGCAGGATGCGGATTTGCAGGCCGAGGTGTATGGCCGACCCAAGCATATTTTCAGTATTTGGAAAAAAATGCAGAAAAAGCATCTGGCTTTTGATCAGCTTTATGATTTACGCGCCGTGCGTATTGTCACCGAAAAAGTACAGGACTGTTATGCCGCTCTGGGATTGGTGCATACCTCTTGGCGGCATCTGCCAACGGAGTTTGATGATTACATTGCCACGCCAAAACAAAATGGTTATCAATCGATCCATACCGTCGTTATCGGGCCGCAGGGGCGGGCTGTAGAGATTCAAATTCGTACCCGGCAAATGCACGAAGACGCGGAGCTGGGGGTAGCAGCGCACTGGAAATACAAAGAGGGGCCATCGCAGGGGCGGGAAGGCTATGATGAAAAGATCGGCTGGCTGCGTAAATTACTGCAATGGCAGGAAGAAGTGGTGGATAGCGCCGATTTAGCCGAAGAGCTGCGCAATCAGGTCACCGAAGACCGGGTCTATGTGTTTACTCCTAAAGGCGATATCGTGGATATGCCACTGGGGGCAACGCCGCTCGACTTTGCTTATTATGTGCATTCCAGCGTCGGGCACCGTTGCATTGGCGCCAAGGTTTCAGGCCGTATTGTACCATTCACCTATCAGTTAAAAACCGGTGACCAGGTAGAGATACTGACCGGGCGAGAGCAGAACCCAAGTCGCGACTGGTTGAATCCGCACCTGGGCTACCTGAAATCAAGCCGGGCCCGTTCGAAAGTGCAGTACTGGTTCCGTCAACAGGATAAAGATAAAAATCTCGCCGCAGGCAAAGAGTTGCTGGATAACGAATTGTCCAAGCTGAATCTGCCGATGGAGCACCCGGCTAAAGTGTTGCAACGCTTTAATGTCAATAGCATGGATGAGTTACTGGTTGGCATTGGCGGTGGCGATATTAAACTGACTCAGGTGGTGCATTACCTGCAGAGTCAGCAGCCGAAAACCGCAGAGCAAGAGATTGACCCACGTCTGAAGCAACGGCCGCCATCCAGCAGCAAAGCACAAAGTGATGTGGTGGTGCAGGGGGTTGGTAACTTGCTGACACACATGGCGGGCTGTTGCCAGCCATTGCCTGGCGATCCTATCGTTGGCTACATCACTCAGGGCCGGGGGATTGCGGTACACCGCGATGACTGTGAGCAATTCAAAGTGATGGAATCGCAGCACCCTGAGCGGGTGGTGGATGCGAACTGGGGCGATCAATACAACTCAGGCTATGCAGTGGATATTCGCATTCTGGCTCATGACAGGAATGGTTTGCTGCGCGATATCACCAGTATCCTAGCCAATGAAAAAGCCAATGTCACTCAAATGAACAGCCAGTCCAATATCAAGGAACAAAGCGTGTTGATCACCATGACACTGGAACTTTACAACCAGGACTCGCTGAATAAGTTGCTGAGCAAAATCAGCCAGGTCGGTGATGTTTTGGAAGCAAAACGTTGTCACGGTAGCTCGAACGCTGCTTAGCACCTGGCCAGGCATAGTGTTTCAGGATAAATAAAAGGACCGTACGTGTCATACCAACTTGATGATTTACTGGCCATTATGGCCAAACTGCGTGATCGGGAAAGCGGTTGCCCCTGGGATATCAAACAAACGTACAGCAGTATTGTGCCCTATACACTGGAAGAGGCTTATGAAGTAGCCGACGCCATCGAGCGACAAAGCTTTGATGAACTGAAAGACGAGCTGGGCGATTTACTGTTTCAGGTGGTGTTTTATGCTCAGATCGCCAGTGAAGAAGGTCGTTTTCAGTTTCATGATTGCGTGCAGGCGATTTGCGATAAGCTGGTACGGCGTCATCCACATGTGTTTGCTGACAGCACCGCCAGTGACGCAGAGCAGGTTTTAAAAAACTGGGAAGCGCTAAAAGGCGAAGAGCGCAAAGCCAGTGGCCAACACAGTGTGCTGGATAACATTCCTTCGGCCATGCCGGCTCTGAGCCGGGCTTACAAGCTACAAAAACGTTGTGCCAACGTTGGTTTTGACTGGCCGGATGTTGCAGGTGCCTGGGACAAAGTCAAAGAAGAAATTGATGAAGTGGAGCAACTGCCGAGCGATAGCTCGGAGCTGGAAGAGGAGCTGGGCGATCTGATGTTTGCGCTGGTGAACGTGGTTCGTAAGCACAAGTTGGAACCTGAAACCGTGCTACGTCAAGCCAACCTGAAGTTTGAACGGCGTTTTCGCGCGGTGGAGTCTGAGCTTGGCAAGCTAAGCAAAACCCCGCAACAGAGCGACTTAAGTGAAATGGATGCATTGTGGCAGCTGGTTAAGCAACAAGAAAAAATCAGCTGATCTCAGTTGCAGTCGCTGGATGATTTTTGCCGTTACTCAGCATTGAGTGGCGGCCGAACCTTTGCTATACTTTCCTCCCGTCCTGATACCATTTTCCACATCAGCTACACCCATGCGTTTGGGTGATTTTGTCGTTGCTGG
>JAIUMG010000237.1 GCA_022565655.1 Alkalimonas sp. | reverse complement strand
AAGGTATGATGCGTGATCAGTCAGCAAATAAAAGATGTGATCGCCGGACGCTTACCTGTTATTTTCATTTACTCACTCTGCTGTGGCTGCGTCTGAGCCGAAGGTGATACACCTTAAGCCAAGCAAATATCGTTGGCAATACGGTTACCATGCGCCATTAGACACGCAATCCAGGCTAAGCGGTTATAAGCCAATTGTGGAAGTTTAGTATTACTGATTAACTTTACAGCGAATTATATAGGCCAGCCGTGCAACATAATAAAACTGTAGTGCTGTTTAGCGTGTTCTTTGCTTATAAATGTAGCTTTTGTGCTTTCTGCTTTGGCCAGTGAAGACAGTAAAGGTAGTGCAGCTTGTTGTGCTTGTCGCGTCTCATATTGCATCATGGCGACACACAGATTATCAGAGCAATTGAGTTGTAATAAAGTGCCAAGTTCGTGATGACTAAGCTGTTGCTGTAGTTCTTGCTGTCGGTGATAAGTGCTGCTGTTAGTTGCGTGCCTTTCCAGTTCCCACATGGCTTGTTGCAATTGGTCGGGCGTTGATGTTAGTACGTTTTCAGTTAAATTGACTGTTGATGCATCTGCTTCAAATTGTATAAGTTGTACCAGGTCTGGTATGACAAAAGCCTGGTTATCTTCAACAGGAGCCTTTACTGACCGTTTTGCTGCACTTTGACTGTTCGTTTCTGTCTGCTCGAGTGGTATTACTGCAGGTAAAGGAGCGGCATTAGTTAATGTAATTTGCTGAACTGATGATTTTTCGACTGCTGTTGGGCTTACCGGTTGTTGCTTAACGGACCACTTGCCAGCTTGATAGATCAGGCTGCCAGCAATAATCAGTGCCAAAAAAATCATAACGGTTTTTAGCATGCTCACTCCACGCCCATTTAGTGAAACGGTAGAATTAGATAAAATGCTTTATTTGTCAATAACTTTCACCAAAGAACCCATCATTATTAACAACAATTCTGCTTGTATAATTTTTACGTATTAAATTCAGAGGCAGAGTCACGCCCGGCAGCAAATACCCAGAGTGGGGTTTGCGCCCTGGCAAGCGGCGGCATTAAATCCGGATGGCCCCAGCCAACTACCGGTACCACTGCAGCAAATAAGTGTGGGTGCTTACTGGCCATATACCAGCTGCCAAAACCACCATAGCTAATGCCGGTTAAATACACACGGCTGGCATCAGTTTTAATAAATGGCAAGTCGCGCTTTTGCACCCAGGCCTCATACAGCGGGCCATGAATTAAGGTGTAATCCAGCTCGTCCAAACCATTGCCGCGCTCGCCATTGCCGTGCAAAAAAAGCATCACCGGCCACTTCTTCGCGCTGTTTTGCTGATAGCCAGCCGGTAAATAAACGAAATACTGGCGTCTGGTGTCGTCAATGCTGCTTTGATAATTAAGCCGCAATAGCTGTGGTTCCGTGTCTGCCGCTGGCCGATTCATCTCTGTGCTACTGCATCCAGCAACAAAAAGAATAACCGCTATACACAGCGTAATTTGTTCAGACACTTTATTCATTAAAGCCTCACTGGGAACGGGCCCCCACTCACCACTATCAGATCACACTATACGGGCTTATCAGCTTTACTACCAAGCCACTCAAATTTTGCACCATGACTACCGAACCAGCTCTACCAGCTGGCTTTTGGTTAAAGAGCCGCTTTTCCGAAGGGTTTCAGTGCCATGTTTAAAGACTATCACTATCGGCAAGCCTTTTACTGCATATAACTTGCTCAGTTTAGAGTTAAGCGATACATCGACTTTCACAACCGCCACCTTGCCGGCATAGTCTTTCGCCAGCCTGGTAACCGCTTTGTTCATTAAAGAGTGGCAATAAAACCGCCAGTGCCGACAGTGCACCCGAGGCAGGCTGCGCCTGGAACGGAAAACCAGACCGTCAATAATTACTGTCTCCCTTTTAACGAACTGGTTTGAACAAAAGTGTCTGGTCTGAAAATTGAGTCTCATTTTACATTTTAATAAATTGCTATAATCCTCGCCAAGCCACACAATGCTCTGGTTAGCTCACTAAGTTCAACTATATAAGCTCAACCATAAAAGGATAGGATTATGAATTTACATATTACCCTTCTTCCAGTGCTCTCTATTATTGCTGGTGTTCTAATACTGATTAAGCCTAAGCTGCTTAACTATGTGGTAGCTATTTATCTGATCGCGATAGGCGTTATCCAGATTTTTGGTCTGAACTAGTAGCATTCAGAATTGCTGAATAAATACATTTAGTTGATATTTTGCCCAGACAAAACGAGCTGGCTTGTTTTGTCTGAGTGCTCTTCTTGTGCAAATACCTAACTGCTGTAGTGGCATATTAAATAGGGCTTGCCATTCTTCGCTGTAAGGGATGATAGCTACTTCTTCATTTATTGCTCTATCATGGCGCGCTTGGCGACCTCTTGCTCCGCCGCTTCCAGCGCCCTTTTTAAGCGCCCGTCTTGATATTCCTCATACCCTACTCGCACAAATTCTACATTGTGCAAACCAATAAACCCAAGCATCGTCACCAGGTGTGGCTCCAGAAAGTTTAACTCTGACATCGGGCCGCCGGGTAAGAGATCACCATCGCCGACCGAAACAATCACGGTAATCGGCTTATCAGTCAGCAACGGCTGATAAGGCTCTATGGCTTCAGGATTGAAGGAAAAAGAACGGTTGACCCGGATGATCTGATCGAAATACGCTTTCAACTGCGCTGGCAAGCCGAAGTTATACATTGGCACACCAATGACTAGTGCATCTGCTGCTTCAACCTCGGCCAACAAGACTTCACTTTCAGCCAGGGCCTTGAGCATCTCTGCTGAACGAGTCTCTGGCGCGGCAAAAGCACTGGCAATCCAGGCCTCGTTAACCGGTGTTGGCAACTGTAAAGTGACATCCCGTTCAACCAGTTCTCCCCCTGAGTTGGCGGCTAACCAGCTCTCGGCAAATTGTGCGGTTAAACGACGGGTAATAGAACGGCTGCTGCGTCCGCTGGAATTAATAACCAATAATCGTGGCATGAGATAAACCTCTGTATAGTGAATAAAGTGAAGCGTTCAGCGTCATTATTCACAGCCACAGATTTTGCATCCAGCACCAAAGTAGTGAGTTACTCACAACATTGTGAGTCGATCATAGGCTGTTAAAGGTGGCTTTTCCGGTATACCAGATACGTTTCGCCCCACTTCTCCAGGCTGTCCATCACATCGCACAAAGTGCTGCCAAACTCAGACAAGCGGTATTCTACCCGAACTGGTACTTCAGCGTAGACTTCACGTGCCACCAAGCCATCTGCCTCTAACTGCTTTAGTTGAGTCGTCAGTGCCTGCGGGGAAATACGGGCCAACTCACGCTGCAATTCAGAGTAGCGCATGGGCCCAGCTTGCAAGGCGCACAAAATTGATGGTTTCCAGCGCCCAGCTAAAACATCCAATGCAGCCCGTACCGGACAATCCTCTTGCAGGCGGCCAAATTTTTTCTGATGATCAGGCAGTTGTTCTCGGTCAGTTGAAAACGGTTGGTTCATGATATCCCCTTGCTCTTGCCGTTCATCCTGTAAGGATGCGGTGAACGGCAAACAATAGCAATGGCTTAACCGCCAAACATTTATTTGGTAAGACGGCTAATTTCCTGCTCCGATACATCCTCAACATGACTGGAAACAGCCAGCTGTAGCCATAGAAGGCTTGTAGACAAGCCATGCAATCACCATAACACTGCTCAGCACATTTAGACGCGTGATGTCGCACCTAACTGATTTCGAGTTCTCTGCGCACGATATCTGCCCCTGCGGTTAAAGCCTGCAGTTTGCCGCGTGCTGTCTGGCGCGGCAGCGGTGCCATGCCGCAGTTGGTGCACGGGTAAAGCTTGTCGGCATCGACAAACTGCAGTGCCTTGCGCAGCGTAGCGGCGACCTCCTGCGGGGTTTCAATACTGTGGTTGGCGACGTCTATCGCCCCTACCATCACTTTTTTACCGCGAATAAGCTCCAGCAAGTCCAGCGGCACCCGGGAGTTGTGGCATTCCAGCGAGATGATATCAATGGATGACTCCCGGAGCTTTGGAAACACAGCCTCGTACTGGCGCCATTCGGAACCAAGGGTTTGTTTCCAGTCGGTATTGGCCTTGATGCCATAGCCATAGCAAATGTGCACGGCGGTTTCGCATTGAAGGCCGGCAATGGCTTGCTCTAAAGCGGCGATACCCCAATCGTTCACCTCGTCAAAAAACACGTTAAAGGCCGGTTCATCAAACTGAATAATATCCACCCCAGCCGCCACTAACTCTTTGGCTTCCTGGTTAAGGATTTTGGCAAACTCAAAGGCCAGCTGTTCACGGCTTTTGTAATGGCCATCGTAGAGCGTATCTATCATGGTCATGGGGCCTGGCAGCGCCCATTTGATCGGTTGTCTGGTCTGCTGGCGTAAAAAGCGGGCGTCCTCAACAAACACCGGCTTTTGCCGGCTGACCGCGCCCACCACAGAGGGTACGCTAGCTTCATAGCGATTACGAATGCGCATGATTTCGCGTTTGGCAAAGTCTACGCCGTCCAGATGCTCAATAAAGGTGGTGACAAAGTGTTGGCGCGATTGCTCGCCGTCACTGACGATATCCAGTCCTGCCTGTTGCTGCTCGTGCAGCGCCAGGCGCAGTGCATCCTGCTTGCCGTCGGTTAATTCCTGGCCTTGCAATTTCCAGGGCGACCAAAGCGTTTCAGGCTCGGCCAGCCAGCATGGCTTGGGTAAACTGCCTGCAGTTGATGTTGGGAGTAGTTTATTCATTTATGCAATCGCCTGTTGCTGTTGTGAAAACGGCTGTTGTGAAATTGGCTCTGCTGAATAAATTTCAGGAGCAGAGTACTGAGCAGCCCATTGCTCTAGCAAGCTCTGGTGCGGCTTGATAAAGTGTTCCTGGGCAAACTGGCCCTGCTCCACCGCAAGCCGGCTGCGTTCTTCTCTGTCGTAGACGATGTCGGTAGGCGCATGGCTCGGGTTTTTCAAATTGGGCTTATAGCGCTCCCCTGCCGCGGTATGGGCATTGTAAATTTCAGGCCGGTATATTTTCTGAAAGGTTTCCATGGTGCTGATGGTGCCTATCAGCTCAAGATTGCTGTAATCATTGAGCAAATCACCAAAGAAATAAAAAGCCAGCGGCGCGGCGCTTTGAGCTGGCATAAAATAGCGCACATTCAAACCCATCTTTTTGAAATACTGCTCGGTTAACGAGCTGTCATCGGGCTTATATTC
>JAIUMG010000236.1 GCA_022565655.1 Alkalimonas sp. | reverse complement strand
GGCCACATGAATGGCCTCACCATGCCACAACACACGCAACTGTTCGAGTGACTCTATTTGCTCGAGTGAAGATACCGGCCAGCTGACATAGCGCCGAATAAAGCCGGCCCGATAGGCATAAATACCAATGTGACGCTGATAATGCTGTGCTAATTGCTGCTGAAATTGCTGGTCGCGATCGTACGGGATCACCGAACGACTAAAGTACAGCGCATAGCCTTGCTGATCGGTGACCACCTTGACCGAATTGGGGTTTCGGATCTCATCCTCATGCTGCATGGGCACGGCCAGCGTGGCCATTTCAGCTTTGCTTTGTCCGGCCAGATTGCCGGCAACCTGCCCAATGATCGCGGGCGGCACAAAAGGCTCATCCCCCTGAACATTCACCACGATGGCTTCATCGGGCAACTGCAACAATTCAACCACCTCTGCCAACCGCTCTGTGCCAGAGCTATGGTCGGCACGGGTCATGCAAAGCTCGCCACCAAAACGTCTGACTTCTGCGGCAACCCGCTCATCATCTGTGGCCACCACTACCCGGCCGGCCCCGCTGGCTTGCGCCTGTTGCTGAACCCGCTCAATCATGGTCTGGCCGCCAATATCCAGCAGCGGTTTACCAGGCAAACGGCTACTGGCATAACGGGCAGGTATTATGACGATGAAGTCCATCGTTCCAACTCCTCTTGCTCCAGCTGGCGGGCTTCATCAGCGATCATCACCGGCAAACGATTCCGTACCGGAAACGCCAGCTTATCAAAGGTACAAATCAGCTCCTGCTGTTTGGCATTGTATTTCAGTTTGCCTTTGCATAACGGGCAAGCCAATATATCAAGTAAAGCAACGGGTATACTCATATCAACTCCGCAAGTCGGCTATCAGGCTAGCCAGTTGTTGTTCAATACCTGCATCCACAGATGCCTCTACCGCCAGCTGATACCAACCTGGACGAGCAAAGGCCCGGCATTTCACCGCATCTTTTTCTGTCATCAATAACGGTGTTGGCAACTGAGCCAGCTCTTGCTCGGTAAAAGCATGATGATCGGCGAAAAAAAACCGCTGCAAAATAGTAAAGCCAGCAGCTTGCGCAGTCCGTTCAAAGCGCTCAGGATTGCCAATGGCAGCCAGCAGATGCACCGGCCCTGCTGGCAAGGTATCTTGCCCGGATAAGCCAGTCGCACTCACTACCTGCAACTGCATACAGCCCTGCGCCAACGGATGCACTTGACTATTGGCGATCACCAGATCGGCGCGCTGTAAGCGCGAAACCGGCTCTCGTAAAGGGCCAGCAGGCAACAGCAAGCCATTCCCCAGCCCGCGATAACCATCGATCAGCACGATCTCCAGTTCGCGCTGCAACCGGTAATGCTGCAAACCATCATCACTGATAATGATGCTGCAGTCATGCTGTGCCAATAAATACTGCGCTGCCGCCACCCGATCCGGACACACCACCACCGGGCAACCAGAACGTTGCGCCAGCAACAAGGGCTCATCGCCCACGGCAGACGCTGGATCCGTAGGCTGTACTTCTGTCGGTGCTTTAATCGTTGCGCCATAACCACGGCTGATGATGCCAGGCCGGTATCCCTGTTGTTGCAACCAACGACAGAGCCACAAGGTAAAGGGTGTTTTCCCAGTCCCGCCCACACTGATGTTGCCGACTACGATCACCGGTACAGGTAAAGCCGTACTGCCGAGCAAGCCCCGCCGATACGCCAAACGACGTACTGCCGTCACCGCAGCGAACAGCCAGCTTAGTGGCCAAAGTAGCCAGCACCACCACGACTTTTCATACCAACCACGCTCAATGGCGTTCATGTCGCTTGCTGACCAAACTGCATTTTATACAATTGAGCATAAGCGCCATCTTGTGCCAGCAAACTGGCGTGATCGCCCCGCTCAATGATCTGCCCTTGCTCCATCACCAAAATTTGATCGGCATTTTCAATGGTTGACAGACGATGAGCAATCACAATATTGGTGCGACCTTGCAATAAGGCATCCAGCGCACCTTGTATTTTGCGCTCCGACTCAGTATCAAGCGCCGAGGTCGCTTCATCCAGTATCAAAATGGGTGTCTGGCGCAACAAAGCACGGGCTATAGCAATTCGCTGGCGCTGGCCGCCACTCAAAGACACCCCATTTTCACCAATCATGGTATTGAGGCCATCTTTCATCTGACTGGCAAATTCCAGCACATGCGCTTTTTCAGCTACATCATGCAAGTGTTCATCACTAACCGGCTGCTCCAGACCATACATAATATTGTTGGCAATGGTATCGTTAAACAAGGTGACATGCTGCGATACAATTGCCATTTGCTGTCGCAGAGACGCCAGTGTGAAGTTCTTAATGGACGAATCATCCAGCAAAATACGACCTTTTTCAATGTCATAAAACCGCGGCAGCAAACTGGAAATCGTGGTTTTACCACTGCCAGACCGGCCCACTAAAGCCACGGTTTGGCCGGGTTGCACCTCAAAACTGATATCTTTTAATACTTGTTTATCTTCATGGCCAGGATAACTAAAATCAACATGGTCGAAACGAATATGGCCACTGATGCGTTGCAGCTCACGCGAACCCGTATCTTGCTCAGGCTGCTTATCCAGGATTTCAAAAATGCTTTTTGCCGCCGCCATACCGCGCTGAAAATCACCATTGACGGTTGTCAGCTGCTTTAACGGCCGCAGCAGCATCACCATAGAAGAGACAATTACGGTAAATTTACCGGCAGTTAAACTGTCCAGCATGGCCGGCTGACTGGCCAGGTAAATGACAAAGGCCAGCGCAAAAGAAGCAATCAGTTGCACCACCCCAGTGCTCATGGCTTTAGCCGATTCCAGTTTGACATCTTGCTGACGGTTCATGTTATTCACTTCAGCAAAGCGTTTTTTTTCGACCTTCTGCCCACCAAACGACAAAATGACTTTGTGACCATTCAGCATTTGCTCGGAACAGGTGGTCACCAAGCCCATAGCCGTTTGAATATTGTTGCTTATTTTGCGAAAACGCTTCGAAACAAAGCCGACAATCACCGCAATTAATGGCGCAATCACCAGAAAAATCAATGATAACTGCCAACTGTGCCAGAACATCAGTGCCAGCAAGCCAAGCACAAAAGCGCCTTCACGAATAAGTACGATCAATGCTTTCGAGGTTGCTTGTTTAAGCTGCTCGGTCGAATAGGTGACTTTCGAAATCAAATCGCCAGTTGAGTTTTGATCATGAAACGACACAGGTAAACGCATCAGGTGCTCGAATAACTCCTGACGCAAATCTTTGACAATGTTAGCACCCACCCAGCTCAGGCAATAGGTGGCAACAAAATGCGACACACCACGAAATACAAACATCAGCACGATGAAAAAAGGCGCATATTTCAGGAACTCAGCATTCTTACCCTCGATGCCATCATCAATAAATGGCTGAAGCTGAGAAATAAAGCCGACATCCACCAGCGCATAGCCAACCATGCCAAGCAAAGCACAAACAAAACCAATCTTGTAGGGTTTCAGGTAGCCGAGTAATCGCCGGCTAGTCGTGTTTGACACATCACTAATCTGCAAATTGATCATCCTGTTGTTTATTTTTATCTATTCTAACGCGTTGTGACTACTTTGCCTGCACTGAATCCAACCAAAACGGCAACCGAGCAGCCCGATTGCTATATATTTGCACAGAATCCGGGGTTAAGGCTATCTGTAATGCACCATGATCAGCGGTATTCCACAACGGGATCTGCAAGAATTCCAATCGTGCCTGCACCAAAGCATGAGGATGCTGAAAGCCACGATGCCGCCCGGCACTGTTCAGCGCAGTACGAACCTGCAACTGCTGCAAAAAAGCTAAGCTGCTGGAGGTATTGCTGCCGTGATGTGGCAACACCAGTAGATCAGCCGTCAAATCAGGGTATCGTTGCAGTATTTGTTGCTCCTGTTGCCGATAAATATCGCCCGGTAACAGAATGCTCCAGCCATTCAATTCAATCCAGACCACACAAGAGCCATCATTGCTTGTGCCATGGTCACTGCCATCATGCAACACGACCATGCGGGCGGCAAAAAATGTCATCGGCAATTGCTGGCAAGGCAAAGCCGGAGCTGCCGTCGGTACATCCGTGACCAACCTAACATTCGGATACGCCTGACGAATATCTGGCCAGGTGCCGGTATGATCACTGTCATCATGGCTCAGCACCAGATAATGCAACTCGCGAATACCGACCCGTTGCAAATAGGGTAAGACATAGCGTCGCGTGGCACTGAAATCACCATGCCGTGGCCCGGCATCATACAACAACCCATGCTGCTGGTATTGCAATAACACCGACAAGCCCTGCCCCACATCAATCACATGCAACCGCCAACCCGCTGGCTGAAACCAATGCTCAGCCAACGGCAACAAACAAATCAGCGCCAACAACACCGCCATACGGTGCCTGAATAAGCACAACATCAGCAGCGCCAGCATGCTCAGAACCGCGATAAACCAGGGCACCCCTTTGGCCGACCACCATAACCCGCCCCAGTTGGCAGCCAGACCCAGCCAGAGCACCAACGGACGAAACAGCCAATCTACCCAGGGCCATAGCCAGGCGGCCCAGCCGGCATGCAGCCATTCAATCAGACAGGTTAGCAGCAAGGCAGGGATGGCAATCAGAGAGCACCAGGGCACAAAAATCAGATTCGACAACAAGGAAACCAGTGATACGCCATCAAAAAATAACAGCGATACGGGTATTAAACCAATGGATAGCCACAGGTGAAAACCAAATAAATGCTTCAGCCGTGCCAGCCAACCTCTATCTGGCAGTGGAAATCGCCATAGATAAAACAAGATCAATGCAACCGCACTGACCGACAACCAAAAACTTGCACTCATGCCCCACATCGGCTGCACCAGCAACAGCAACGCCACCAAAAGCAACCAGAAACGATGGTAGCTAAGCCGATGAAAACACCAACTCAAGCCGGCAACCAGTAGCAAGGCAATCAGGGCTCTGACCGTTGGGATCGCAAAGCCTGCCAGCGCGGCATAACCGATTGCGGCACTGAGCGCCACGACCGTTCGCAGCCGTAGCTGGGTTACCGGTGACCAGCCCGTCCAGCGGATAGGAATAGCCAGCCATAACACCCAGCCATAAATCAACCCTATATGCAGCCCGGAAATTGCCACCAGATGCCCGAGTGCAGTATGGCGTAACCCTTGCCACAGCTCTGGGCCAAAGTCCCGCTCACCCACCGTCAGTGCTAACAATAAACTGGAT
>JAIUMG010000235.1 GCA_022565655.1 Alkalimonas sp. | reverse complement strand
AACATGGTGGCTGGTGCCGGCACCGCGACGGTTGTGGCTCTATCCGTATCCGTGTTGAATTGCATGGTTCCAATCACACCGCTTGAAGCAAAGTTTAACGTCAGGCTGGTGTATAAGTCACCATAAAAGATGTCGTCAAAAAATACCCGGTTACTGTATATAACTTCGACAGGTTGAAATTCAGCAATTCTCAAAGGGTTGAGCCAAAAAGGGTTGCCAGACTTTGAACCCGGAGAACCATCATTATCAGTTTTGGTATCAAACACGGTCTCCCCAGGAGTACCATTCAGGTGAAGTTGTGTTATAGCAACGCTGGTATTAAATGAAAATGGATTTGCGAAACTATCACCCTGCAAGCTCAGCTGCCAGCCATCACCAATAG
The DNA here is from genome assembly GCA_022565655.1 of Alkalimonas sp. GTDB lineage: Bacteria > Pseudomonadota > Gammaproteobacteria > Enterobacterales > Alteromonadaceae > Alkalimonas. Next base: position 4,907 of record JAIUMG010000235.1, on the reverse strand, counting down.
CTGCTCCAAAATCACCATCGCCTAAGCTACCGTCAAACAAGACGGTTTGGCACTCGTTACTGACAAAACAGGCTGTCACTTCAATTCCATCCAGGTCTGCACCTGAACTGGCATCAATGACTTCCGAGGTCTTATAAGAAGCGCCTGCATCAAAAATGATCGGGGTCGCGTGAGCCAGGCCAGAAAACAGGCAAACGGCACTTGCAGTGAATACTAAATCCCTTAACTTCATAACTATTCCTTGATCTATACTGTAACCACGAAGCATGTATGCATCATAGCATTGCCTCACAACTGATTAAAAAATGCAAAAAGCATGCCTTTGATTTATTTTCTCTTAAAAATCAATAGATTGAAATATTGAATGTCGACTGTTCGACTGGCTGGAACCGATGGGTGTAAAGATAACTGACAATATACAGTCACCGCCAACCCTAACCCACAACATCTTACCTAGAAGCTTTCAGCGATTATACTGAAATTCTGCTTATTATTCCAACAATTTAAACAATAAGCTTTTTACGGTTTCTGGTGCAAAAGGTTTGTCACAAAGCGCATTCACGCCCGCCTGCTCGATGGTGCTGAGGTGAGTATCATTGGCTTCACTGGTGACCATTAAGATGGGAATATGGGTTTGCTGACTGTGTTCACGAATGTAATGGGTCAGCTCCTGACCATTTATTTCCGGCATATTGTAGTCCGTCACCACCAAGTCAAACATCTGTTGCTGTAAAATGTGTATGGCTTCTTTGCCATCTTTTGCTTCCACCAGATGTTGTATGCCCATGTTACGTAACACGCGCTGAATATGATTGCGGGCCAGGGTGCTGTCATCCACCACCAAAACCCGGACATCATGCACATCAAACATCGATAGCTCAAGCTCAGATGGAGTTAGCAGGTCGACCGCGGCATTTAACGCCGTTCCCAGGTGATCAGCGGTGAAAGGCTTTGGCAGAATCGCGATCACGCCGGATTGCTTAAACTGCTCCAGTTGTGACTTACGATGTTCGCTGGATACCAGCATAAAGGGGACTTGCGACAGTGCAGGCTGTTGGTGAATAAAAGCCAGCAAGTCAGAGGCGGTGCCATCGCTGAAGTGCAATGCACAGGCGATCAAGTCTGGCTGATGGCTTCGAAGCCGCTGCTTGGCTTCGGTCAGGGTGGCCGCCTGGTCAATGTGTTGGATGCCTTCTTGTTGCAAGTGCTTCATAATAACTTTGCGCTGCATATCGGATGGCTCGACCAGCAAGATGGAAAGATCAGCAGTAGAAAAATGATTCATAAATGAAGGACACCTATATCAAAATATGATGGTAGAAAAATGGTACGGCTCTGCTGCTCTCAATTAGCCACCGGCCCACTTGGTGCTGTAGCCGAGTCGTTGTAGTGCCTGTTCCAGCTTGTCACGTTGCTCATGCTGAATTTCGATCACTCCATCTTTAACTGTGCCACCACAGGCGCAGCTTTTTTTTAGCTGCTGGCAGATGACCAGCAATTGCTCATGCGGTTCAGCGATGCCCCGGATGGTAATCACGCGCTTGCCACCTCGGCCTTTAGACTCTCGCTGTAAGCGCACTTTGCCATCACTAAAAGCCTGACCAGCGGCTTTTTCTGCTTTTTTGGCTGCGACCGGGCCACCATCCGTGCTGTACACCAGCTTGGTATCGGGCTTGCTCGGCACTGACGACGTTGAAGCTGGTTTACCCTGTTGCTGCCAATCTGCCAGTGAGATGCTTTTTCGACTCATAACCACAATTTAGAATAAATGAACAGATAGGCGTTAAGAGTAAGCATCTTCCGACTGTGTTGCAACCGGACATGAATTTATTTCTGTTGGCTTTTACTGCTTTTTTGCCTAGAATGCAGCATTGGTTTTGGAAATCTGGATGGCTAAACTGCAGGGTGGTATGTGTTGATAGCAAGCTATATCGAGCGAAGTGGGCTACGCGAGTGGGCAGAGCTGGATTATTTGGAGATTGAGCGTGAAATTCAATGGTTAGAGCATGTTCTGGATGAGCAGCCCGCTGCAGAGGTGCAATGGCAGTATCTGGTGCCTGAGCTTGGAGAAGGGGGCGCTTGCTCTTTGTTTGGCCAGCTGGCGGATGAGCCTTATGATCTAAGCCAGATCCTTGGTGGCAGAACCGCCGGCAATAAGCAGGCACTACAACAATTACAGCGTTTCTGCCATGCTTTCCAGCAGCGCACAGGCATGGAGTGGTTCGGTATCTATCAAGCCCGTGTCAATGCCGAACAGCAGCCTGTATTGGTGAAGCTGGTCTATTATGGTGCGGCTTCCCGTGCCGAGTTTCCGCTTTCTGCCGAATTTGCCCGTTACAGCAACAACAGCTCGGTCGGTTTAACCGGCAAAGCTCGGGTGATTAATGATATTCCGCAGTATTTGGCCCGAGGCGGTGATTATTACACCTGCGATCCTAAAGTTCAGGCAGAAGCCTGTTTGCCTCTGTTTGACCAATCAGGCAAAATAGTAGGTATTATCGATGCTGAAGCATTTCAGCAAAATGTCTTTCACCCTGCATCCCTGGCATTGCTGGTAGCCATCTGTCTGATGGTACCTGCATTTCTGCCAGTCGCAGATCCATCAAGCAGTGACTAATTACAGGTAAAGCACTATGTTTTCTCAGTTACAGCCAGTGGCAACCGATCCAATTCTTGGATTGATGGCAGCGTATCAACAAGACAGCAACCCCAATAAAATTGATTTGGGAGTAGGCGTCTACAAAGATGAACAAGGCCATACGGCCGTGTTGAAGTGCGTTAAAAAAGCCGAAGCGATGCGCCTGGCTAAAGAGGATAGCAAAACCTATATTGGCATGGCGGGTGATTTAGGTTTCAACCAGCATATTGAAAAGCTGGCTTTTGGGGCCGAGCACCCAGCATTGTTAGCTGGCCGCCTGACTACAGCTCATACGCCGGGCGGTACCGGAGCACTGCGTGTTGCCGCCGAGTTTATAAAGCGGGCGAATCCTGATGCTACCATCTGGGTGACCACGCCAACCTGGGCCAATCATATCTCGTTATTCCAGGCTGCCGGGCTCAAGGTCAAAGAGTACAGCTATTACGATTACGACACCAAAGGCTTGCTGGAAGAGCAGATGTTTGCTGAGCTGGCACAAGTGCAGCCGGGCGATGTGGTGCTGGTGCATGCGTGTTGTCATAACCCCAGTGGTTTGGATTTAACCTTTGCGCAGTGGCAGCGCTTTACCGCACTGGCGAAAGAGCGTGGCTTTACGCCGCTGGTTGATATGGCCTACCAGGGGTTTGGTGCGGGTCTGGATGAAGACGCTGCCGGCTTGCGTCATCTGGCTGCCGAGGTAGAAGAAATGATCCTCTGCAGTTCGTGCTCGAAAAATTTTGGCTTGTATCGTGAGCGGATAGGTGCCTGTACATTGCTAGCGGCCAGCCAAAGCATTGCTGAGACGTCGCGCTCAGTGTTACTGAGTGTAGTGCGGAGCATTTACTCGATGCCACCAGCTCATGGCGCCATTATTGTCAGCCATATTCTGGATAGCCAGGAGTTAACCGCGTTGTGGCATCAGGAACTGGCGGAGATGCGTAATCGCATTAATGATTATCGACAACTGATTGTTGATAAGTTTGCGGCTGAAGGGATCCAGCAAGATTTCAGCTTTATTACCCGTCAGCATGGCATGTTCAGCTTTTTAGGTATTTCCAAAGAGCAGATCGAGTGTCTTAAAAGCGAATTTAGTATTTACATGGTGGGCTCCAGCCGGGTCAGTATTGCTGGCTTGAACCACAGCAATATTGATTATTTTGCAAAATCAGTTGCGACGGTGCTGAAGTAAGTTCAGGCATGGGCGCGGTTGCATGCGACTTGATCTGGTGTCATGCTCTAACCGGCGTGTTCACGTGAACGCGCCGTGAACCCATCCCTGGGGGCTCTTTGAAGCCCGTCCAGGGCTTCACAGGTTCACTTAGAGCACGCCTGATCTCGCTTATCAAATTGATCTGTCAACCGATAGCTTCGTTCTGGAAAAAAATACGATACACTGATTAAAATTAATCCAAAGAGTAACCTTATCATGCCTGCAATTACGCAACTAATGAGTCGCAACCCGGTGAGCGTGGAGCCCGATGATACCTTGCAGGTGGTGAAGGAGATCTTTGATCAGGTTAAATTTCACCATATCCTGGTGGTGGAGCATCACGTGCTGATAGGCGTTATTTCTGATCGGGATTTATTTAAAGCATTAAGCCCGAATCTGGGCACCGCAGCTGAGACCACCAAAGATTTAGCCACCTTGAAAAAGCGTGTGCATCAAGTGATGCATCGAAAGCCGGTGACATTACCCATAACGGCTGATGTGATGGATGCTGTGCGGGTGTTTAACCATGAGAAGGTGTCCTGCATTCCGATCGTTGATCAGCAGAAGCGACCTCTGGGGATTATCAGTTGGCGCGATATTATGCGAGCATTGGAAAAGAAAGAGCCGAAGCCAGCATAAGCAAGCTGCAGTGCGATATTGCGGCACTGTGCAGGCGAGCCCACACAGTGCCAATGTTGGAGCAACCGCAATCAGATCTTCTTGTACTTAATACGATGAGGTTCCAGCGCCTGAGCGCCTAGGGTTTCTTTGATCCAGGCCTCATAATCCGAGTAGTTGCCTTCAAAGAAATTGATCTGGCCTTCATCACGGTAATCCAGAATATGGGTGGCAATGCGGTCGAGGAACCAGCGGTCATGCGAGATCACCATGGCGCAGCCTGGGAAATCAAGCAGTGCATTTTCCAGTGCTCGTAACGTTTCCACATCCAAATCGTTGGTTGGCTCATCCAGCAGCAGCATATTGCCGCCAGCACGCAGCAGTTTAGCTAAATGAACCCGGTTGCGTTCACCGCCAGATAAGTCACCGATAAACTTCTGC
>JAIUMG010000234.1 GCA_022565655.1 Alkalimonas sp. | reverse complement strand
GGTCCAGCGCTCACTAAATAAAGCCACTAAAGCGCCACTGTGAAACCAGGACTGGCTGATCGGCATTGGGATCAGGGCAATGCCCAGTCCTTGCTCCGCGGCTCTGGCCATACCAAACATGCTGTCAAGTTGCAGTATCTGCTTGGGACGGAAATGATTAAAATCAGCAAACTCAGCCCACTGATGCCAGGCATGTGGCCTTGATTGGTGCAAGAGCAATGGGAATTGATTCAATGCATCCAGCCCGAGTGATGCACATTGTTCGTACAAGCTGGGATTGCAGGCAGGCTGATAGCTAATTGGAAAGAGCTCGTGGCATTGTTCAGCCTGAGGTACTGAGCCTGATAACACAATTGACACATCGGTCTGACGGGTTGGGTCACTGCGGGTTTTGACGGTGTCCAGTCGCAAATTTATGCTTGGGTATTGTGTCGACCAGCCCTTTAAGCGCGGTAAAAACAGCTCGCTGGCAAAAAACTCCGGCATGCTGATGGTGACTTCTTTACTGCTATCCGATTGGCTGAACTCACTTATGGTACGGACCATTTGCTGCATCACTGGCTGGATAGCCAGAAAAAAGCTCTGACCTGCAGGTGTCAGTTCCAAAGCCCTGGTTTTGCGAATAAACAATGCCAAACCCAAGTCATCTTCCAACTGCTTGATTTGATGGCTGACGGCTGATGGCGTGATGTACAGTTGTTGAGCGGTACTTTTAAAGCTCAGGTTCTCAGCAGCAAGACAAAAGCAGCGCAGACCTCGCAACGGGGGTAGGCGCATGGACATAAAACACTCCTGTATTCATGGTATAGCATTAACTACAGCAAGAGTTGTGCCTAAAATAGGAGCTGAATACCAATAGCCCAGCATCCTTGGTAACTCGCACCTTTGGCGTGATCCGCCAGCAGGCAGCAGCTAGAGATGAGTCAGCTGCTTTGCACCATCTTGGTGCGATAGTGCGCCTGCCTGTGCACTGCTGCGTGGATGGGCTCCGCTCGACTGATTTTTCAACAGAATAGTCACATCTGACTGGTTTCACTTGATCCTTCCCCTATGACATGGCGTACACTGCGTCAACGGACTTATTACTATTTGAGTGTCATGACATTGCGTTTTTTGGTTTTGCTTTGGCTGGCGTTCCTGCTGGCTGCACCCGCTCAGGCGGTGTCTACCGGTTGGAAAGAAGCACCCCATATTCAGGTGGAGCTGGTTAGTGAGTATCAGGCGGTATCCCCTGGTCAGCGTTTTCGGGTGGCTTTGCATTTATTGCCGCAAGAGCATTGGCATACCTACTGGCTAAACCCAGGTGACTCTGGCATGCCGACACAGATCCACTGGCAACTGCCGGATGGGGTGGAGGTGTCTGATATCCAGTGGCCTACGCCTGAAGCGTTTTCCATACCTCCTTTAATGAATTATGGTTTTGAAGGGTCTACTGTTTTAGTGTCTGAAGTTGAGGTGCCCGCCGACTATGCAGGAACCAGCTTAGTGCTGAAAGCTGATGCCTCTTGGTTGGTGTGTGAAGAGATCTGTATTCCGGGCGATATGACGCTGGAGTTGCCGTTGGCTGTGGCGCGGCAGGCGGTGGTTTCCAGCAATGTTCAGGCGCTTTTTGCCCAAGGTAAAGCGGCGCAGCCGGTCCTTCTGCAGCGAACTGCTTCTTACCAGGTACAGGATGGTGTTTTTTCTGCCGTTATCGAATCGAAAGATGATTTGCTGGTGGATGCATTCTTTGTTGCCGCAACGGATCTGGTTGAGCATGCCAGGCCCCAGGAAATTAGCTGGCAGGATGGTAGCCTGTTGCTGCGCCAGCCGCAGAACACCTACTTTCATCAGGCTCCAGAGCAAATCGACATTGTGCTGACCAGCGGCCCGCAATCCTTTGTGGTGCAAGCGCATCGGTTGGATGCAGGCAGCCCGGCGGTGGTGAGTGCTGAGTTTGGCTTCGGTGCCTTTTTGCTGGCGCTGCTACTGGCAGCAGGTGGTGGTTTGATCCTGAACCTGATGCCTTGTGTCTTTCCGGTATTGTCTTTAAAAGCCATCAGTCTGGCCAACAACAGCGGCGATTCGGCCCGACAAAAACGTGATGCCTGGAGTTATACCCTGGGCGTGCTAACCATGTTTGCCTTGCTGGCGCTGATGCTGATTGGTCTGCGCGCGGCCGGTGCTGCAGTTGGCTGGGGCTTTCAGTTGCAGAACCCCTGGCTGGTTGGTGCGCTGGCCTATTTGTTTTTCGTCCTGGGCTTGAGTTTATCTGGCCTGGTGCAATTTGGTAGTCGTCTGATGCAGCTAGGCTCTGGCCTTGGCCAGCAGCAAGGCGCCAAGGGCTCATTTTTTACCGGTGTGCTGGCGGTGATTGTCGCCAGCCCATGCACAGCTCCTTTTATGGGCGCAGCACTTGGCTATGCAGTGACCCAGTCGGCGCCGGTTGCCTTAATGGTGTTTTTAGCCCTTGGCCTCGGCATGGCGCTACCGTTTTTGCTGTTGGCCTACAGCCGCCGCTTGGCGCGTTTGCTGCCTAAACCCGGCGCCTGGATGGATACGTTAAAGCAGTGGCTGGCATACCCGTTGTACTTAACCACCGTCTGGCTGTTGTGGGTATTGGGCCGGCAGGCCGGCGTCGATGCGCAGGCGCTGGTGCTGGTGGGGCTGGTGTGTCTGGCCGCCGCGCTCTGGCTATGGGGGCGTCAGCAGCTTGGCAAGGGGTTCCGGTTGGCGCCACAGCTTAGCTGGGTATTCGCTTTGCTGGCTGTGCTTTTGCTGGTGTTATTACAGCCGCAAAGTGGCCAGCAAGAGGCCGTAGGGCAAGCGCACTGGGAGCAGTGGAGCCCAGCGCGCTTAGCCGATCTAAAAGCTGAGCAACAGCCGGTGCTGGTGAATATGACGGCCGACTGGTGCATCACCTGCCTGGTGAATGAGCGGGTCGCGCTGAATACCGATAGCAGCCGTCAGGCGCTGTCTGACTATGGGGTCACCTATCTAAAGGGCGACTGGACATTGCGGGATGGCGAGATCAGTGCCTACTTGCAGCATTATCAACGCGATGGGGTGCCGTTGTACGTATTGTACTGGCCAGGGCAGGAGCCAAAAATTCTGCCACAGATTTTAACGCCAAATACGCTACGCGATCAGCTGGCGCAATTGGCAGCGACATCGTCAGGTGGCTAGTGGCTATCCTGACTCAACTTTAATGCAGCCAGAGTGGTCGTGGCTGTCGTTTCACAACCAGCGGGCACTTAGCCCACAAGGAGCTACACCATGAAATTGAAGCAACTCATCAGCGCTATGGCGCTGGCCGGTACGGTGACTGCAGTGGCGGCCGCACCACAAATTGGTGCTCCGGCACCGGATTTTACCGTGGTCGATAGCCATGGACAGACCCATTCGCTGGCGGATTTTGCCGGTAAAAATGTCATCCTGGAATGGACCAACCATGACTGTCCCTTTGTGGTAAAACACTACGTCAGCGATAATATGCAGGGGCTGCAGCAGCATTTTACCGAGGACGATACCGTCTGGCTGAGTGTGATTTCTTCCAAACCTGGCAGTCAGGGTCATGTTAGCCCGGAAAAAGCCAACGAACTGACCGCCAGCCGAAGTGCCAACCCAAGTGCCGTCTTGTTGGATGAATCTGGTGATATGGGTCGGGCGTATGATGCTCGAGTCACCCCGCATATGTATGTGATTGGTGCCGATGGCAACCTGCTGTACATGGGCGGCATCGACAGCATTCCAACCGCCAACCCGGAAGATATTCCCAAAGCCGAGGCTTACCTGGCCAATGCTGGCAATGAAGTCCTGGCCGGCCAGCCGGTGAGCAAACCAGTCACCCGGCCTTATGGGTGTAGTATAAAGTATTAAGCCTACGTACATCCAACACGAAGCCGGTCTCGAGCCAGCTTTGTGTTGGATGACGCAAGTTCTGGCAATAGCCCAGTGACCGCTTAACGTACCGACGAATCTTGCATTACCTTGAAATTTTGCCCATCTTATTAAGAAATAATAAGAAAGAGAGGTGTTGTGAAATTAGTTTCTGTTTTTTTGCTTTGTTGCCTACTTGCCGCTTGTGCACAAACGACGGTGCATCTGAACCATCGTTATCTGGATGAGCAACAGACTGAAGCCGTGAAGACTAGCCTGCAGGCACAGGGCTTTCGCGTTGAGTTGAATCAGCACCCTTTTCCGGCACGGGTGACTGACAATACGCTGATTTACTCGCCGATGATGCGTGATCCAGCTGCGATTGAGCGATTGCAGGACGTGCTGCAGGCAACGGACTGGCGTTTGCCGGATAACCGGTTGCTGGTTGAATCGAATCAGTGGTTTACTGGCAACAACCTTGGGCTTTTTCTGGTGCCACCCGATGTGCAGGTGCATGCTGGTCGCGCAGCCGTCGATCTGGCTCATCATTATCAATCCGAGGATTGTGCCGCTAGTTATCAATTGCGTTTAATGCCCGATGGGCGTTTTGATTTTATCAGTGAAGACCCGGCTTATCCGTCTTTTAGCGCGCGTTGGCGCTTAACCGGCTATCCTTATTTGCAATTGTATCAGGATGAGCCCTATCTCAACTTCTATTATCGAGCCGAACGCAGTGAGAGCCGCGATGCCGTTGGCGCTGTAGCGATGATCCGGCTCGAGCCATTGAGTACTCCACTGCGCTTGCCTAACTGTACTCTCAGCTACGGTGTCCGGCTCTGATGGCATAGCCAAATCAATCAGGCATTCGCCTTGCTTCGATGAGTAATCAGTGACGTAAAGCAGGTTGTCTCACAGTACTATACCAGCGCAGCTGCAAGAGTTATCGATAAATGTTATAGCGAGATGTATGTGTTAAGGCTGACTTTGGAGTGACTATCAATATGAAATTAAAACCAGGTGTTATTTTATCTGCTATTACGATTTATATGTTTTCCTTATCTGCATCTGCCGATTCATTAAGCACCGAATTAATTTCTTATATTAAAAGCGAGTTGCAAGAAATTCACGAGGCAGACCAAGCAACACGACAGGAAATTCAGCATGCACTGGATACGCATGGTCGTGACTCAGCTGAAGTACAAGTACTTTGGCAAAAACAAAGCCAAATTGATGAAAATAACAGAAAGCGGGTATCAAGCATTCTGGAGCAATATGACTGGCCTGAATTGTCTGATTTTGGCGATTTAAGCGCGGCCAGAGCTATTTTGCTTGTTATTCAGCATGGGGATTTAGCGTATCAATTACAATACTTTGCTATGGCTGAGCAAGCTGCAGAGAGTGGTAATCTTCAACCTTACCTTTTTGCCTTACTTCAAGATAGAG